>JAJYGU010000102.1 GCA_021784975.1 Planctomycetota bacterium | reverse complement strand
GCCGTTCGGCGATTCCGTATCTGTTGGTCTTCGAGACTGAAAAGCAGTAGCGCCCGGAGACGGCTCTCGCCTCTCGGCTTGGAGACCATCCGCCTTACGGGGCCTCGAACAACGACTGGCTCTTGACGATCGCGTAGTCGTCGGGGAAGGTGTGGAAGGCCTGCACGAGCAGGCGGTGGCAACGGGCTTCCCAGTGGATGTAGCTCAGGGCCCCCATGCCAATCCGCCCGCTGGCGTCGAAACGGTGCAGCATGCCGTGCCGCAAGCCGTCGGCCAACAGCTCCTGTTGGAACGTCCAGAACACCTCGGGTTCGGCCGGCTCGAGTTGAAAGCTCATCTGATAACACGCTTGGCCTTCCACCTCGACGCGGTCGCTGCGTTGCCCTTTCAAGCTGTAGGAAAACAAGCGGCGCATTTTGGGCAACGGATGGTGGGCGGCGGCGGCCACTTCGGCGAAGGTCAGCCCGCCGTGCCGCCACGTAACCACGTGGCCGCCGCTGGTGATGTCGATCTTGGCCGTATACGATCCGCGCTCGATGGTGCAGGTTTGGTAAACCTGAAACAGCTCCGGGTGCAGAGCCCGGCGGTAAAGCTGAAACATCAGTTGGGCGACTTTGGGTCGAACGGTAAGCACGTCGACGACTCCTGTCGATTGGTCGATCCGGCCCCGAGCGAGGCAAATAACTGAACTCAACGAGCGGCATTATAGACGCGAGCGCTCAGGTACGCAAAGGCGATTTTTTCCGCGACCCGGCGGCCCGGCGGCAGGTCTTGATGCGGCAACGCTCGCGCGGAACCCGTCTTGACAAACGCCGCCCGCGCTGTTCCAAACGATGCTAGCATCCGGCCCCAGCCGGCTGGAACCTTAGAAGACTCCCACCAGGATGTCATACGCCGCGTGGCTGCCGGCAGCGATCCCGAAGCCGCGATAGCTAAACACCACTGCGAAGAACATGCCCGCCACGAAGCGGAATACGAAGGAAAACCAGCCCAGCGGCTCGCCGCTGGGGCCGACATAATGAGCTGCGGCGAACAGCAGGCTGGTTGCCACCGCCGCCAGCACTACCGCCAGCCACGGTTTCGTGCCCGCGCGGCGAAATCCCCAGGCCACCCCGGAGAGCAGAATCAGCCGGAACAACAGCTCCTCGTAGATGCCCGCCCCGAGGAACCCGACCGCTAGGCCGAATCGGTCGCCGAGATGCATTTCGATCGGCGTTGAAACGGCCATCGCCATGGCGCTCTGCAGAACCAGGATCAGTCGCAGGGCAACTGCCAACAGCACACATTCGGCAACCATCGCCGAGAGGGTTCCGGCCGACAGTCGCCACGAGTCGCGCGACACATGATGCCACCCCAACAGGAGGCAAACCGTCACCAGGGGCAGTACAAAGTGCTGGCTGAAACCCATCCGGTCGAGCAATCCGGCCAGAAAGGCGTCGGCCCCGTTCTGCACGCCGAGAATCAGCACGCCCAACTCGTAGGCGATCAGCAGTGGCGCGAGAAACACCAAACTGGCCAGCGGCTGCCGCGATTCGGCCCAGTACCCCTCGGCCAAGCGAGGCCAAGGGTGCCGGCCGGACAGAACGGAGTTTTCCATGCTCTCATCTTCGACGCAGCGCCACCCCCCGCTTGAGGCGCGGAAAATGGGACCGCATAATACTAATCATGCCTTCTACCCTTTCCGAAGCCTACCGGCGGCTGTTCGAGGCCTTTGGTCCCCAACAATGGTGGCCCGGCCAATCGCCCTTCGAGGTCATGGTCGGCGCGGTGCTGACGCAAAACACCAGTTGGCGGAACGTCGAGCGGGCAATCCACAACCTTCGCCAGGCAGACCTTTTGGAGCCGCAGCCCCTCTACGCCGTGCCGGTCGAAGAACTCGAAGAGCTAATCCGGCCGGCCGGCTACTTCCGCGTCAAAGCCCGACGCCTGCGAAGCCTGGTGGGATTCGTCGTCGAGCGTTACGGCGGCTCGTTGGAGGCCATGTTCGCCACCGAGCTGGCGGAACTTCGCCGGCAGTTGCTGGCGCTCAACGGAATTGGTCCCGAGACCGCCGACTCGATCCTGCTCTACGCCGGCGGCCTGCCGAGCTTCGTGGTGGACGCCTACACGCACCGTGTCTTCTCGCGGCACGGCTGGATCGATTTTGCCGCCGACTACCATGAAATCCAAGAGTATGTGGAGAGCGCCTTGCCGCGCGACGTGCAGCAGTACAACGAGTTCCATGCCCTGCTGGTGCGGGTCGGCAAAGACTACTGCCGCAAGACGGGCTCCAGGTGCGCCGAGTGCCCGTTGCGCGAGTTGCTCCCCCGCGGCGGGCCATTGAGCGCCGAAGGGTGAACCAACCACCATGTCGCTGTTCGAAGCCCATGAATCGCAGAACCGGCGCGAAGCCCAGCCGTTGGCGGCCCGAATGCGACCGCGGACGCTCGACGAGTTCGTCGGGCAGCGGCACTTCTTGGGCGAAGGAAAACTGCTCCGCCGCTTGCTGGCCGCCGATCGTCTCGGTTCGGTGATTTTTTGCGGTCCGCCGGGCACGGGCAAGACGACCCTCGCCCGGCTCCTGGCCAACGCCACCCGCAGCCAGTTTCAGCAGATCAGCGCGGTGACCAGCGGCGTCAAGGAGTTGCGGGAGATTCTGGCGGCCGCCTACGACCGGCTTTCGGCCTCCGGCCAACGGACGCTCTTGTTCGTCGACGAAATCCACCGCTTCAACAAAGCGCAGCAGGATGTGTTGTTGCCCGATGTCGAAGAGGGGGTGGTGATTCTCGTTGGCGCCACCACCGAGAACCCGTTTTTTACCATCAACAGCGCACTGGTCAGCCGCAGCCGCGTGTTCCAGTTCGAGCCGCTCTCCAACGCCGACCTCCAAACGTTGATCCGCCGCGCCGTAACCGATCCGGAGCGAGGTCTGGGCCGGCGGAAGATCCATCTGCACGAGGACGCGCTGGAGTTCCTAGCCGAGGTGAGCGACGGCGACGCCCGCCGGGCGCTCTCGGCCCTAGAGGTCGGCACGCTCTCCAGCGGCCAGTCGCCGGTGGAGTTTACCCGCCAATTGGCCGAGGAATCGGTGCAGCGAAAGGCGGTGCAATACGATCGTTGCGGCGATGCGCACTACGATTCCATTAGCGCGCTGATCAAAAGCGTTCGTGGCAGCGATCCCGACGCGGCCCTCTACTGGCTGGCGCGGATGCTCGAAGGCGGCGAAGACGTCCGCTTTCTTGCCCGGCGGCTGGTGATCCTGGCCAGCGAGGATGTGGGCAACGCCGACCCGGCGGCCTTGCCGCTGGCGGTGGCCGCCGCCCACGCCTGCGAGCTGGTCGGCCTGCCGGAATGCCAGTTGACCTTGGCCCAAGCGGTCACGTATTTGGCCTGCGCAGCGAAGTCGAATGCGGCCACCATTGGCATCGGCGAGGCCCGCAGTGACGTTCGCGAGGGCCGCATCCTGCCGGTGCCGGTCCATCTCCGGGATTCGCATTACGGCGGCGCAAAACGGCTCGGCCACGGCGAGGGCTACCAGTATGCCCACAATGAGCCCGACGCAATCGCCGCCCAAGACTATCTCGGGGTCGAACGTGAATACTACCGCCCCACCGATCGCGGCTTCGAGCGGGAACTGGCCGAGCGGCTGAAGGCCATTCGAGCGAAGCTGAGGGGCGAGGGGCGGGCAACGGGGGGTGAGGGGCGGGGAACGGCCGAAGAGGGCGATATCGGCACGTGACGCACGGCCGAAGTCAACGATCTAGCGGCCGTCGAGTGACACCGTTACATAAGCGACGGCGAGGAGGGGTTTGCGACACGTCGCTATGCGACGAACGATTCGCGCCCGCGTCCTCCGCCCCTCGTGTTGCCCAGCCCGCGCCTGCGTTGACGACTCCCCCGCCCTCCCGCTACACTCTAGAAAACCATTTCATGTTCGATTCCAAGACCGCAGGACCGCCATGCCCGAAAAATCCATCGAAACCCTGGCCATCAACACCATCCGCACCCTGGCGATGGACGCTGTTCAGGCGGCCAACAGCGGGCATCCGGGCACGCCCATGGCCTTGGCTCCGGCGGCCTACGTCTTGTTCAACGAGGTGCTCCGCTACGATCCCGCCCAGCCGGCCTGGCCGAACCGCGACCGGTTCGTGCTTTCCTGCGGGCATGCCTCGATGTTGCTCTACTCGGTGCTGCACTTGGCCGGCGTCAAACAGCTCGACGGCCACGGCCGGCCTGGCGACGAGTTGGCGGTCCCGCTGGAATCGCTCCGCCAGTTCCGCCAACTGCACAGCCGCTGCCCCGGCCATCCCGAACATGGCCATACCAGCGGCGTGGAAACCACCACCGGCCCGCTCGGACAGGGTATCGGCAACAGCGTGGGCATGGCCATCGCCTCGCGCTGGTTGGCCGCCCACTACAATCGGCCCGGCTTCGATCTGTTCGATTTCCGCGTGTATGCCCTCTGCAGCGACGGCGACCTGATGGAGGGTTTGGGCGGCGAAGCGGCCTCGTTGGCCGCGCATTTGAAGCTCTCGAACCTGTGTTGGATCTACGACAACAACCACATCACCATCGAAGGGGGCACTCCGCTCAGCTTCAGTGAGGACGTGGCCACCCGCTTCGCCGGCTACGGCTGGAACGTGATCAAGGTCGAGGATGTCAATGATCTTGCCGCCTTGCGTCGGGCCATCGGCCAGTTCCACCAAACCCAGGATCGGCCCACGCTCGTCATTGTCCGCAGCGTGATCGCCTGGGGCGCGCCCCACAAAGCCAACACCCACGGGGCGCACGGCGCGCCGCTGGGCGAAGAGGAAGTCCGCTTGACCAAGGCCGCCTACGGTTGGCCGGAGGACGCCAAGTTCCTCGTGCCGGAGGAAGTGAAAGCACATTTCCACGATGGCATTGGGGTGCGCGGGGCGACCCTGTATGCCCAGTGGCGGGAGCTTTTGGCCAACTATCGGGCCCAGCATCCGGACCTGGCCGAACAGCTTGACCAGATCGAGCGCCACGAACTGCCCGAAAACTGGGAGGCCGATATCCAGCCCTTCCCCGCCGATCCAAAAGGAATGGCCAGTCGCGTATCGTCGGGCAAGGTGCTCAACCAGGTCGCCAAGCGCATCCCCTGGCTGGTGGGCGGCTCGGCCGATTTGGCCCCCTCGAACAACTCGCGGCTGGCCTTCGATGCGGCCGGCGATTTCGAGGCCGGGCAGTTCGGCGGACGAAACTTCCATTTTGGCATCCGCGAGCACGCCATGGGGGCAATCTGCAACGGACTGGTCCTCAGCGGATTGAGGGCCTTTGGCGCCACCTTCTTCGTGTTCACCGATTACATGCGGCCCTCGATCCGCCTGGCGGCCCTGATGGGACTGCCGGTCTTCTACGTCTTCACCCATGATTCGATCGGCGTAGGCGAGGACGGCCCGACGCACGAGCCGATCGAGCATCTGGCGGCCCTGCGGGCAATCCCAAATCTGCTGGTGATTCGGCCCGCCGACGCCAACGAGGTGGCCGAGGCCTACAAGCTGGTTTTGCAATTGAAGACGCAGCCCGCAGCGCTGATCCTCACCCGTCAAAACCTGCCTACCATCGACCGCGGGAAATATGCGGCCGCGTCCGGCGTGCACCGCGGCGGGTATGTGTTGGCCGACACGGCCGACGGCAAACCGGAAATGATCCTCATCGGCACCGGCAGCGAGGTGTCGTTGTGTCTCGGGGCCTTCGAGAAGCTGGCTGCCGAAGGCGTGAAGGCGCGGGTGGTGAGCCTGCCTTGCTGGAGGCTTTTCGACGACCAACCGGCCGAATATCGCGAGGCGGTGCTCCCGCCCTATGTGACCCGCCGGATGGCCGTGGAACTGGGTGTCAAGCAGGGCTGGGAGAAGTACATTGGCCGTTGCGGCGGATTTCTGGGGATGTGCGGCTACGGCGCCTCGGCCCCGGTAGGCGTGTTGCTGAGGCACTTTGGCTTTACGGTCGAGAATGTTGTGGCCGAAGCCAGGCGGCTCTTGGGAAAATCGTAACCCGAAGCGTGAGCGAGGTCGGCCACAAAACTTAGCCTCGCTTACGCTTCGGGTTGCAATAGTACATCCTGCGCGGGGCACATCCGGCGGCGTCAATAATCCGTGCCAGCTCGATGCGACGTTCCGGCGTCCGCAAGCAATGTAGGGAATCAGCCCAAATCGAAGGGCGAAAAGTCCCTAATCAGGCACCAGGAAAATCCGAGTGCTCTCTGCCCGCTCGCCGCAGGTTCACTGTGGCAGCCGATTGCCTTTGGACGACGCGTGCATAATATGATTGCGTCGTTGCGGAGTTTCCGCAATTTGTGTCGGTTGCACGGTTCCTTTCTAAGGAGGGTCGAGAATGTTGGCGAACAAAGCAGTTTTCTGGCTCACGCTGGCAGTAGCCTCGTTAGGCGCCACCGTTCTGTTGGCGGCCGATGCCTGCTGCGGCGGCGCATGCAGTCAGGGTGCCGCGGCTTGCGGACAGCAAGCTGGCAGTTGTTGCCAGCCGGGCGGCACGTGTGGGCAGGCGTGCGGAACTTGCGCCACCCAGACCATCATGGTCCCCGAGTGGGCCACCGAAATGCGAAAGGTTATGACCACCGAGTGCGCGCCGGAAACCCGCCAGCGCACTTATACGGTCACCCGTTGCGTGGCCGAGACGTCTAACGTGCAACGGGAGTACACGGTGATGGTGCCGCAAACCCGGACCCGTACCGAGACCTACACCGTGTCGGTTCCGGTGGTACGCAACGTGACCCAGCAGTACCAGGTGTGCGTGCCGACCTATCGCAACGTGCAGCGCACCTACACGGTCTGCGTGCCGGTGTACAAGGAACAACAACAACAGTATACGGTGATGGTGCCGCACACCGAAACCCGGCAAGCCACCCGGCAAGTCGTGCAGTGCGTTCCGGTCTCGGAGACGCGGACGAGATGCGTCGATCGCGGGCATTGGGAGCAGCCGGCGCCGACCACTTGCGCCTGCGGCGGTTCAGCGTGCGGAGCAAGTTGCGGCGGTTCAGCGTGCGGAGCAAGTTGCGGCAGTTCAGCGTGCGGAGCAAGTTGCGGCGGGGCCTGCAATAGCGGTTGCGCAGCCGGAGGCTGTTGCGGCCGGACGACGTGTTGCGCTTCGGCTTGCTGCCCGGCAGTCTGGGTGCCCAAGCCGGTGCAAGAACAGGTCCAGGTGACGGTGATGAAGCAGCAGGTGACCGAGCAGCCCTACCAATACTGCGTCACCGTCTGCCATCCGGAAACCCGCACGCAGACCGTCCAGGTGTGCTCGTACGAGAACCAGACTCGGACCTGTACGGAAAGGCTCTGCGAATACCGCACGGAGACGCGAACGCGAACGATCCCGGTGACCGAGTGCAGCTTGGAGAACCGGACCCGCGAAGTCCAGTATACCGAGTGCGTCCCCGAAAAGCGGACCTGCACCGAGCAGGTGGTCAATTATCGGAACGTCTCCGAGCAGAAGACGGAGCAGTACACGGTGATGGTCCCGCACAGCGTGGAGAAAGAAGTCTCGGTTCAGGTCTGCCACATGGTGCCCAAGCAAGTCCCGGTGCAGACCTGCTGCAACACCTGCTGCGAAAGCTGCGGCTGGGGATGCCGGGGCCGGTTGGGACGCTGCTGCTGGTAGCGGTAGGTCTCAGAGGTT
>JAJYGU010000029.1 GCA_021784975.1 Planctomycetota bacterium | reverse complement strand
TCCTCTCCAAGGCTTCAGCGGCAGCCTGCCGAACATTCTCATCTTTGTCCTTGAGTAATTGTGTAAGCGTAGGGACGGCGGCCTTTGCTCGCGGACCGATTGTCGCCAAGGCAGCAACGGCATATAACCGCACTTCCACGCTCTCGTCTTTGAGCGATTCGGTGAGGGCTGGAACGACGGCCCTCACCTCGTGACCAAACTTCCCCAAAGACATGGCGGCGGCCCCTCGAACATCTGAATCCTTGTCCTTGAGCGATCCTATAAGAACAGGGACGACGGCCGTTGCGTCGGGACCAGCGTTTTCCAAAGCCTCGCGGCTAATCTCCCCTAAGGCTCGAACGGCAGCCAGCCGTACCTGAGAATTCGTGCCCTTCAACAACTCCGTAAGAACAGGGATTGCTGTCTTGGCTTCAGAATTGATCATTCCCAAAGTCGAAGCAGCGGACAGCCGGACCTGCACATCCTTGTCCTTGAGCAATTCCGTAAGAACGGGGATGGCTGTCTTAACTTCAGGAGTGATCGTTCCTAAAGCCGAAGCAGCGGACCGCCGAATCTGCAGATCCTTGTCCTTGAGCAATTTCTTGAGGATTGGAACGGCATCGGGGCCGATCTCCCCCAAAGCATCGGCAGCGGCCTGTCGAACCTCCCAATCCTTTTCCTGCAACAATTTCGTGAAGGTTGGAACGGCCTCGGTGCCACCAATCTTCCCCAAAGCATCAACAGCGGCCTGCCGAACATCTGAATCCTGCTCCTGGAGCAATTTCGTGAGGGCAGGGATGGTTGCCTTAGCATCCGACCCTAGTTGTCCCAGGCCGTATGCGGCCTCACGCCGAACATACGAATCCGCGTCTTTGAGAAGCTTCGTAAGAGTCGGCATCGCGTCGTTGTCGATCTCTTCTACCCAGTCCGAGATAGCCGCGCGTCGCTGTTCCCTGCGCTTGTCATCTGTCGAAGCAATCCACTCGTTGATGGCTTTTCCGAAGTAAGTCGGCTCTTTGTGCTCCGGCTTTGATTCCGGTTGCTGATCGGCCGCCAGGCAAACGCCGACAAGAACGAAGGGCAGCAATAAGCTCAACCACTTCATGGTCTAGTTCCTCCTGCCTCTGGCGGCACTATCGCCACCAATCCTTATCGCCTGGTGTTGGGCCACCGGCGAAACGATTTTTCGTATCCGCCTCTTTCGTGCCCCTTGCGGGAACCGGGCAATTTGGATGTTGACTGGCGAATCCCCCTCACCCTAGCCCTCTCCCGGAGGGAGAGGGGACCAGTCTACTTCGTCGCCCCGATGCCCTCCCGCGACTTGATGGTGGCTACTGCCTTGCGGGCGGGGCCATTGACCATCCAGTTGTCGTCGAAGACCGCTTTCTCCAAAGCGGGCAGGGATTTCTTGGTCCCGATGGCTTCCAGGATCCTGCAGATCTCCGCGCGCTGCCAAGCGTCGGTGGACTGGAATTGAGCCAGCACGGCCTCCTCGGCATCCGTGCCCGCCGCTTTAAGGAACTTGGCGGCGGCGCCCCGCGTCATTCCGTTACTGAGCTGCTGGGCGACCGGCCTGATCGCTTCTTTGGGAGCCGACTTGCAGAGGGCCTCGATCGCGTTGGCTCGCACCGGCGCCCAATCGTCGCGGAGGGCCTTGAGAAGCCCCGGGGTGCTCTCCGCGGTCGCCCAGTTGTTCAACGCCCTGGCTGCCTCGGCGCGGGCCCCGCCGTTCTCGCTCTTGAGCATCACCGATTCAAGCCCCTGGGCAGCCTTGGGATTGGGTTGCGCCGGCTTCTTCTCGGCCAACAGTTTTGCCGCCGCGATAACCCGTTGGCCGTCATCAGAGGCCAGGTCGACCAAGGCGGCCGCGATTTCCTGGTCATTGAGCGGCCGCTCCTTTTCCCGCCTGGCCGCCTCGGCCTCGCTCTTGGCCTTCTGGGCGTCGCGGGCCGCCTCGGCAATGTCCTGGTCGCTGAGCAATCGATAGCTGATGTGCAACGGCGTGTCTTCCGTCTTGTTGGCGTCGCGAACGCTGACTTTGATATCGTAATCCAGGCTGGCAAACACGCCCCGCTGGGGATCGAACCGCAACCGTCCGTCGCCGCTGGCCTCGACCCGCGGCTTGCCGGCCAGGGTGGCCGCGGAGGTCATCTCATAGTGCTTGGCGATGGTAATCAGGTTGTCGGCCTCGCCCAGCACCGTGTAGACCGTCTTCTCGTCGGCCGGCACCCCTTCGCGAAACGCCGCCCGCGAAAAACGCCAATAGGGATAGTGCAGCGTAACCACCGCCAGTCCCGGATCGCCGGTGATGGTCCAGGAGGCCTCCTCGATCGCCGGAAACCGCTCGACGATCAGTTCCGCCAGATCGCCCAACAGGTACGGCAACGGCGAGTCACCCTTGCTCTCCAGCAGCCGGCCGTTGGGGTCAATGCGAATGGAGGCTTCGCGCGGCTTGTCGACATTGGTGGCAAACATCACATGGCGGCCGGGCAGCAATATGAATCGCCGGGAGTGAAACTCGTCGGAATACTTCAGGTCTCCCTTCATGGCCAACTGGATTTCGCCCAATTGGGTCGATTTCACCGTGTAAGTGACGTCGCCCGAGCGGTTCTCGGTATCGCTGCCCCGCTCGCCAATGATCCGCACGCGATACACATAGGATTGACCCTTTTTCCAGCCGTAGTGCAATTTCTTGAGGGTGGCGGCAGTGACCGGCGACAGTTTGGTCGCGGAGGCCGATTCGGCTGCCGGCTTGGCGGCGGCTGGAGCCGGCTCCGGGTTGTTTCCAACCAGGCCTGCCTCGGCCGCTTTGAGGGCCTCGTTGATGTACCGCACGTCGCCCAGACTCAGCCGGCTGAGCGGCACGGAGATTTGCGAACCGTCGGCCTTCTTCAAAACGGCCTTGCCGTCCTTCACGTCGAGCAATTCGGCTTCCACATTGAAGCCGCCGTTGCGCGAAGTCCATTGACGGGCTGCCAAAGGCACGGCCAGCAAAGCGACGGTCAGCGCCACCAACAAGGGAACCAGTTTCATGGCAAAGTGCTCCTAGCTGGGTTCGAAGGCGATTCATCCATCGCCAGCAATTTGGCGGCCAGACGCAGCTTCTCGCGACTGGTCGCTCTGAGATTCTAAGATTGGGACAACTTTGGTTTCTCCTAGACTCCGGCCTTGGCCAGGCACTCGCGCATCTTGCGGAGTCCGTCGGTCGCCACCCGTTTCGGATCCTGTTTCCAGTATTCGCGGTTGAAGAGCTCCAGCGAAAGCGTCCGCCGATAGCCGATCACCTTCAGGTCCTTGAGCACCTGGGTCAAGGGCAGTACCCCGTCGCCCGGATAGACGCGGTCCTGGTCGCGTAGTTTCTCGCGGGGGATGTTGCCGGGCACGTCGTTCCAATGGAAATCGGCGATCAACTGCCCTTGAATCAGCTTGATGCCGTTAAATCCGGAGCCGCCGCGGAAGAGATGGAAGGTGTCCATGACAACACAGGCGGCCGGGTCATCGGTATTCAGGGCCATGCCGGCCGCCTGCCCGAAACTATGAATGCCCTTGAGGAAGCCGACAAACTCGACGGCCACCTTGAGGTTGTAGTCTTGGCGGCCGATCCGCATCAACTCGCGGAGGCAGTGGGTGCCCCAGTTTGTATCGAAATTGGCCCGATCGGGTAAAGGGATGGCGGCCACGAACTTCGAACCGACCGCGGCCGACCGTCGCATGCGCTCGCGAGTGGCCGGCAGTGAAGCGGCGAACGCCTCCGCCGTGGCTGGCATGGCGCCCCACAGGCCGATGATATTGGGGACAAACAGACCCAGGTCGCGGATCTGCTTGCCGAGATTTTGCAAGTTGCCGCCGCCCTGCTCGTGCTTCTCCAGATCGTCGATCCACAACTCGATGGCATCCCAGCCGGCGCCGGCCGCCGCGGCCACCTTGTCTTTGAGCGGGGCCGGGCGAACTGTGCTGGCATTGAGCGCCAGCGGCCAGGGGCTGATGCCGTTCTGATAGCGCTGGGCTGTTTTTTCGGCCCGGGCAGGCGTCGCCGGTAGGGCGGCTGCCGCCCCCGCCGCCAGCGTTGAACCAAAGAAACCTCTGCGACTTATAGCCACGGTGCGTGTCTCCTGGAGATTGATGGGGTCGGATACGGTGAACGGTACTCGGTCGAAAGGCGGCTGTCAATCAGCGTGCAAACTGATCTTGCACCAGCGGCCCTCCAACGCTATAAGGGGGGGCGTTGGCGGGCCGTGTTGGCTCATCGGGCGTCGGTCGTCACCGTCGTTGCTACGTTCGTCAGCCCCGGGTGGATGGATGCTTTGGTGGTACGGCCATCCTGGCCGTGCGAATTCACTCGTCAACCCCGGGTACCAGGATACTTCCCATCGTCAGGAGGGAACCATGAAAGTCGAGTGCAACCAATCGCCGGCGATTTCGTTTTTCGATGGGGCTGCAATCAAGGCAGTAGACTCCAAAGCCTTCCAACAGCGCAAACCGTATCCATGGGTCAATATCCCGAATATGCTGACGCCGACCGCGCTTGATGAACTCCGGGCTACCCTGCCGGACGTTTCCCTGTTCGAGCGGCGGGTGGCGGTCAAACGGGCGTTCGGCCAGGGCTATCACGACCGCTACATCTTGCACTATCGGCCCGGCGTTCAGGTGGCGCCGATCTGGAAGCAGTTCATCGAGGAGATTCACGGCAAGACCTACGACGCCTTCGTCCGCCGGATGTTTGGCCTCCGCCCCCGCCGCCGGCTGGTCTACACCTTGGAATGGTATTACGGCTGGCAGGGCTGCGCGGTTTCGCCCCACTGCGATGCCCGGCGGAAGCTGGGGACGCACATCTTCTACTTCAACACCGAAGAGGATTGGAAGTCGGATTGGGGCGGCGAAATTCTGATCCTCGACGACCAGAAGCGGTTGAAGGCCCATTCCGGCCCGACCTTCGACGACCTTAAGGTCGGGGCCTCGATCGACCCGCGCGGAAACGGCAGCCTGCTGTTTAGGCGCACCGAGCACTCCTGGCACGGCGTCCGCCCGCTCGGCTCGCCGCCCAACCAGTTGCGGAAGCTGTTCATCGTCACCATCAACGTGTGCAACTGGCAGGTCCTCTTCCGCCGCCTCCGCGGCAAAGACCCCGACGGCTACCGGATCACCAAGGCGGCCTGAACAGCGTGCGGCGGGCGAGCAGAAAGCCAAGAAGGGGATTTATGGATTTCTGGATTTGGAGCTTGCGAGTTCTGTTCGACCAATCCACCAATCCATCAATCCAACTACTCATCTATCCAACTATCCGCGAGCCCCTCATCTCTCATCCTAAGCGGCCGTCCGTTAATAACTTCCACTTTCGCCAAGGGGACAGTCCCATTTTCGTCGGACGAAAATTGGGACAGTCCCCAACTTGTTCTTGGACGGCCGCTAATCTCTACCGCCGCGAAAATCCCCAAAGCGGTGGAAGGTAAGATAATCCGCGTCATGGGCCCGGTGCGATTGGTCCGAAGCGGTGCGGCTGGCGGCGATGATGTCCGGGCCGTCGAAGAGCCAATCGACGTATTGCCAGGCGTGGTGGATGCTGTCGGGATGCTGTAATAGGGTCTTTTCGACCTTCCACGTCCGCAGGTCTGCCGAGGAAGTCAGGGCTAGGAGATTGCGGTAGGCCGTCGGGTTGGTCTCCTTGTTCACCAGCGACCAGTAGCGCCGCGTCTGCGGATCGTAGCGGATGGTGAACTTGTTGTTCCCGCCGGGAAAATCGATGAAATCGTGCCGCGGGTCGAAGGCGAGTCTTCGGCCGTCGTCGGAGACGTGGAGCAGGGCCGCCTTTTCAATTGCGGGATGCTCCACGCGGAGGATTTCGACCAGCCGGCCGTTCGGTCCGAGCACCACGTTGCCTTCCAGCCAGCCTCGGCCGGTCCACTGCTTGTGGAAGGGGATGAGATTGGTCGTCCGCCAGTTCTTGGCCTCCAGCAAATCGACATCGACGGGCACAGACATCACGCTAGCGCACAGATTAGGAATGCCTCCTTGGCCGGGCGGCAGCGGCAGGCACTCCATCCCTCGCCACAGCCGCCCATCGTGCTCGATCACCGGCACGGTGGCACAATGGTAGCGGCCGGCGGCCAGCAGGCCCGAATGCCCGTCCGTGGGCTCAGTCCACGTGCGGCCGCCGTCGTCGGAGCGGTGCAGGACCGCGTTGCCGTAGTGTTTGTAGGTGCCCAGCAGGTAAAGCACGCCGCGGTGTACAAACAGGTTGGACCAGAACGCTCCGCGGACGTCCGCCAGGTGGCGCCACGATTTGCCGCGATCGCTGGAACCGAAGACCCGCGTGACGCCGGCCTGATACTCCGTCGAGGCCGGCCCAAAAAGGTCGTGCGAGGCCACGTAATTGCCGTTGGGCAGGACGGCAATGCTCGGCGAACCGAAATAGAGCCGGGCGGGGTCGGAACTATGATCGATCACCACCCCCGGCGGCTGCGAGGCGATGGCTGCCCCGGTCACCAAGAGACACAAGCCGGCAATGACCGCAGCAAGGATTCGATGGAATGACCACGGTTTCATGTTGTCCTCCAGTCAAGACTTGTGCTCCAGTCACGAGAGGAACGCTTATTTCCGCTGATCGACACTAATAGGCTTTATTAGCGGAGATCAGCGAGGATCAGTGTTCCCAGGTCCTGTCTTATCTTTCTGACACTGGCTTTACGTAGATAGGCGCGTCGGTCAGGTTCAGCGATAGGCCGCCTGTGCTGGCCGTCCGTTGTGGCAGAGGCTGACCGAGGAAGTTCACGGCCGCGTATTTCCCGGCCGGTGCGGGAATAGTCACGGTGTGCAACGAATCGGCGGCGGTCCAGGCCGCCCAGCGTAGGTTTTGGGGATTCTTGTCTTCGCAAAACGCCAGCACGTAGTCGTCCGGCCCGCCCACCGCGAGGCGATCTCTGAAGCGATAGCCGCGAAGCTCGCCGGTAAGCGTCTTGGCGGCTAGAAAGGCCGGCTTAGGTTCGTAGACCGGCGTCTGGTGACTGCGATACGGAAAATAGACGGTGCCGAAGTGATGTTCGTTCTCTTTCGGGTTCTGGCCGTCGTCGTGCCAGTCGTACCAGATCGAGAGCCGCACTTGTTGAGCCAGGTTGGTGAGCCACTGCCGCGGCAGGTACTTTCCCTGCTTGTCTACGCCCATGTGTCTGGAGGCCGAGGAGTAGCCCCATTCGCCCGAGAGGATGGGAATCGCTTTTCCCTTGGGGGCGTACTGGCCGATCATCCGCCGCAGTCGGGCGTAATCCGGGGCTGCGGTCTCGGGGCCTTTGCTCCGGTATGGGTGTACCGAGACCGCCGACCAATACTCCAACAAACCGGCCTTGAAACATGCCTCCAGGAACTTGAGGTCGAAGGTGGAGCAGGCCGGCCCGACGTAGAGCTCCGCCGGCTCGGCCTGCCGCAACGCCTTGCCGACCGCCAACGCCAGTTTGGCGTATTGCCGCACATCCGGCTTGGGCCGCCAGAACTGAATGTTCGGCTCGTTGTACATCTCCCAGAGGATGCCGCGACCGTGGAAGTGGCGGGCGGCGGCCGCGGCCCAGCGGGCAAAGGCCGCCCGCCCCTGGTCGCTGGCCGGCGACAGGCCGTGGTCGTACAGCGGATTGGAGTAATCCAAAATCGCCACCGCCCGGATGTGTTTGGCGTCCAGCG
>JAJYGU010000403.1 GCA_021784975.1 Planctomycetota bacterium | reverse complement strand
TGCCGCGCTCGAGCGTGGCGTCGTCCGCGGCATAGGAGAGGCGGAAGTGGGTGTCGCGGCGGCTGAAGACGCTGCCGGGGATGACCAGCAGTTGGTGCCTCTCGATCGCCCGGGCGACGAACTCCAGGCCCGAGCCCCAGGGCAGCTTGGGAAACGCGTAAAACGCCCCGGCGGGAGCGATCAGCTCGTAGTAGTCGGCCAGGCCGGCCACGATCAGGTCGCGTTTACGGCGGTAGGCCTCGATCTCGGTGGTCATGTCGACCTCCATGGCCGAGGCCGCCGCCCATTGAAACGGCTGCGGCGCGCAGACAAAACTGTATTGTTGCAGCTTGGTCATCTCGTGGATGATCGCCGCCGGCCCGTGGGCGAAACCGACCCGCCAGCCGGTCATGGCGTAGGTCTTGCTGAAGCCGTCGATCACCAGCGTTTGCGGATTGTAGCTGGCGGGCGAGACGAACGGTCGGTCGTAGCAAAACGCCCGGTAAATCTCGTCGCTCACCAAGACAACGTCCCGCTCGGCCGCCAACTGGGCCAACTGCCGCACTTCTTCTTCGCCGGCCACCGCCCCGGTGGGGTTGGCCGGACTATTGAAGAGGATGGCCTTGGTCCGCGGGGTGATCGCGTCGGCAACGCGACTGAGATCGAGGCGAAAGTCGGGATAGGTGTCGACATAGACCACCTTGCCGCCGACGACCGCCGTCAACGCGTCGTACATGACGAAATACGGATCGAAGACGATCACCTCGTCGCCCGGATTTACCAGCACACTCAGGGCCAGCATCAGGGCGCCGCTCGTGCCCGAGGAAACGAAAACCTCGCGGCCGTCGTGCCCATACCGGCGGGTAATCTCGGCCTGAAGTTTTTCGCGGAGCACCGGCATGCCCTGGGTGAGCGCATAGCCGTTCTTGCGGCTTTGGATGGCGTTGATGGCCGCCTGACGGACCGGCGCCGGCACGTCGAAGTCGGGCTGCCCGATGGAGAGGTTGATCGGGTCCGTCAACTCTCCGGCGAGGTCGAAGACCTTGCGGATGCCGGAGGAGTCAAACAATCGGGTGCGGTCGGCAAGCCAATGGGTGGACACGGTATTTATCCCCGTCCAATCTTGCACTTGGGCAGGGCCTGGCGAAAGGCTTTCAGCCCCTGGTCGGTGACGTGCGTCATCTCGAGGTTGAGCGATTTCAGGTGCGAAAGCCCCTTCAGTCGGGCCAGGCCGGCATCGCTGAGTTGCGTTTGGGCGAGGTTGAGCGTCTCCAGGCTATGCATGCGGCTCAGGGTGGCGGCAGCCGCATCGTCAATCTTGGTGTCGGTGAGCCGCAGGTATTTGAGGTGTTTCAAGCCCGTCAACGGCCGCAGACCGGCGTTGCTGATGGGGGTGTGCCAGAGGTCGAGCCACTCCAAGGCCGGAAATCGTCCCACGTTTTGCATGCCGGCATCGTCCACCATGGTCTCGCTGAGGTTGAGCTTTCTGAGTCCTTTGGCACCGCTCAGGGCGGCCAGGCCGGCCCCGGAAATCGCCACTCCCCGCATGTCGAGCTGCTTCAAATCGACCAGGTGGTTGAGGTTTTTCAAGCCGGCGTCGGTGATGTTCTCGCAGCGGAAGATGGTCAGGTCTTCCAGTTTCGGCAACTTGGCCAGACAGGCCAGACCCGCGTCGGTAATGGGCGTGTCCTCCACCGAGAGCGACACCAACTGCTTCATGCCCTGCAACTCCGCCAGACCGGCGTCGGTGATTGCCGGGTTGCGCAATTTGAGGACCTTAAGACTGGGCAAGCCCACGATCTGCTTCAGCCCATCGTCGGTGATCTGGGCGCAACCGCGCAGATCGAGCATTTTGAGCTTCTTGAGCCCCTTCAGGTGCACCAGTCCGTCGTCGGTAATGTTGTTGAACAACAGCGACAAGGATTGCAGATTCGGCAGGTCTTCGAGCACTGCCAAGCCGGCGTCGGTCATATAGGTGCTCCGCCGCAGATTGAGCGACTTCAGTTGCCGCAGCTTCTTGAGGGCCGCCAGGCCGTCGTCGTGGACCTCGGTATTCTCCAGCACAAGATTAGTCAGCTTGGGAAAAGCCGCCAGATGTTCCACGCCTCGGTCGGTGATTTCGGCGCCCCACAGGCTCAGGTCTCGCAGACCGGGCAAGGCGGAGAACAACTGGATGTCGGCGTCGGTGGCCGGACACTCGGACAGATCAATGCCAATGATGTTCTTCTTGGCGTCGCGGGTAATTCCGCCGCCCAACGCCGCCACCCGTTTCACGACGGCGGCATTCGCACCCACCTCATCCGCCGTCGCCTGGCTCAGGCCGTACAAGGTCAGACCAACAACTATCAGCAACTGTAGTGAACTCAATCGTAGCGCCATGGTGTATCCTCTCCCTTGTTTCGCCGGTGGGACTGAAGACCTCAGCAATCGTGTACTACCAGCCTACCGAATCCGGGCTCATCCTGCAAACCCTGTGGCGGGCAGCGGGCGTCAGTCCGAGGAGCGGCGTTTCGCGCCAGACCCGCCTTTACCGGCCGCCCGGGAGCGTCCGGGGGCGGCCGCATTCCCGTTATTGCATGGGGTACCGTCGGTACCCGTGCCGCGGAGCGGCAAAATGTGGGTAGCCGGGGTGGATCGCAGCGCAACCCCCGGCAGTCAAAATCATGCGGCCCATGCCGCGTAGCGGCATTACGATCGACCGATTGTGAGCTATCATAGCGCCGCCACGCGGCTTTGGTCCGTTTCTGCTCGCGCCCAGGGGTTTCGCTGCGCTCAACCCCTGGCTATTCAAGTTGTGCCGCTCCGCGGCAGTTTGTCGGACGGTTCGCCTCACGCGGCCGATTCATGGATGTGCGGAAACGGCAAAGCATTCGGCACGCCACTTTCCCGCCGAGCTTGACGCAGTTCGCCCGGCCGCCGTATACTACTATGTTTGCCGGCAATGCGATCCGTGCGAGTATCCGCTGATGAAGAGTAAAGAACGTCATAAGCTGCAACAGAATGTCCTGGCCGACTGGATTGGCAGGACAATCCAAGAGGCGAAACCGTACCGGACGCCGATTCTGCTGGGCTCCTCGCTGGTGGTGCTTGGCCTGGCGATCTATTTCGCCTGGGTCCGCATTTCGTCCGCCTCGACCACCCTGGCCTGGACGGAAGTCAACACCGCATTGGTCACGGGGGACGATAGCAAATTGCCGGATGTCATCAGCCACTACCCAAAGACCAATGCCGCCTATACGGCGGCCGTGATGTTGGGGGACTTACAGCTCAGGCGGGGTTGCGACGAGGCATTTGTCGACAAGACCCTCGCGAATCAGGATCTCAGCAAGGCGATCGACAACTACACCATCGCATTGGAGGGGAGCCGTGTTTCTTCGCTGCGCGAGCAAGCCACCTTCGGCTTGGCCCAGGCGCGGGAGGCCCAAGGCGAGCTCGAACAAGCGGTGGGACTCTACAAAGAAATCACCACCCGTTGGCCCAACGGCGCCTATGCGGAGGCGGCCGCACACCGCCTGCAATACCTCGATCAACCGAGCACCAAAGCCTTTTTCGATCGGTTTGCCCACTTCAATCCGCGGCCAACGCTCTCCGCCGAACCTGGGGCGGGAAAGTTGGGCAGCAGCCTCAATGTCGTGCCGAGCGAGCCTCCTAGTGCCGGGACGAGTTCGGTCAAGGATTTGAAGCTTGAGGGTGGCAAGGCCGGACCCTCGGGTGCCGCCGCCAAGGCCCCCAACCGTGAAAAACCAGCGACCAACAAGTAGTTGAGAGTCGAGAGTCCAGAGTTGAGAGGCAGGTGGCCGCTCGGTTCTTTGACTTTCAACTCTCAACCCTCAACGCTCGACTCGGGAAATGATCTTTCTCGACAGCCCCTGGCCGATCCTTTTCGTCGGCATTGCCTTCGAGGCGGCCCTGGCCATTGCGCTGGTGCGCACCGGTCGAGGCGTCTTGCTTTGGCCGATGGTCGTCACGGCGGTTCTGGTCTTGCTCGGCTTGGCCATCGAACGCTTTGTGGTCACCGATCGGAAAGCTATCCGAAACACTTTGGACGAGGCGGCCACCGCGGTGGAAGCCAACAATCTCAACCGGGTGCTGGACTGCGTTTCGCCCTCGGCGGTCCACCTGCGGCGCCAAGCGCGGTCTGCGATCGGTCGCTTCGAAGTGGAAGCAGTCCGCCTGAGCTATCTCGACATCCACATTAACCGGCTCACCGCCGCGCCGACCGCCCGCGTGACCTTGCGGGTCTACGGCAAAGGCCGCGATCGTTGGGCCCAGTTTCCCTACGAGAACTTCGTACAACCCTTGGTTGTCGAACTTCGCCTCGAACGAGGCCACTGGCTGGTGACCGGTTGTGACGAAGACAACACCGCCGGGCCATAGAAAGGGGGAAAGCGGAGGGCGCAGGGGGGGAATTAGTGATTTTACCAGTGCGACCGTGACAGAGACCATGAGTTGCACAATCGACCGGTGGTGTTACGCTGGTGGGTAATCTTACTCCTGAGGAAGTAAATGACTCGCATGGCCGAGCCGCAGTCGTTCCCGCCTTCTGAAGGGGCGTCGGTACTGGACATCGTCCACCGCTGCTGGGGCTTCGACAGTCTGCGGCCGTTGCAGAGCGAAGCCATCGCGGCCGCCTTGGAGGGCCGTGACTCTCTGGTCGTGTTGCCCACCGGCGGCGGCAAGTCACTGTGTTACCAAGCGCCGCCGCTGGTCTCCGGCGGGACCGATGTGGTCGTCTCGCCGTTGATCTCGCTGATGAAAGATCAGGTGGATAGCCTCAGGGGCGTCGGTTATCCGGCGGCCGCCCTGCACGGCAACCTGACCGCCGACGAGCGCGGCGACATCGAACGCGGGCTGCGCGAAGGCAGGTTCCGCCTGTTGATGGTCGCTCCCGAGCGGCTGCTGCAGAACGGCTTTCTCCAGCGGCTCGAACGGGTCGGCATCCGCCGTTTTGTGATCGACGAGGCCCATTGCATCAGCCATTGGGGTCACGATTTCCGTCCCGAGTACCGTCAACTGTCCGTCCTCCGCCAGCGGTTTCCGCGGGCCAGCCTGCACGCCTTTACGGCCACCGCCACCGCCCGCGTCCGCGAGGACATTGTCGAGCAGCTTCATTTCCGCCAGCCGGTGGTGCTAGTCGGCCGCTTCGACCGGCCGAACCTGGTGTACCGCGTCGTTCCGCTGGTGGACCGCTATCAGCAGACCTTGGAGGTGCTGCGGCGGCACGCGGGAGAGGCGGCTATTGTCTATTGCCTCAGCCGCAACGACACCGAAACCATGGCCGGCTTTCTGCAGCAATCCGGCGTGAAGGCCGCCTATTACCATGCCGGCATGGAGGCGGCCGACCGCCGCAAAACTCAGGAAGCCTTTGCCCGCGAGCAGATCGACGTGGTGGTGGCGACGGTTGCTTTCGGAATGGGCATCGACCGCAGCAATGTGCGCTGCGTGCTGCACGCCTGCCTGCCCAAGTCCATCGAGCACTATCAGCAGGAGACCGGCCGGGCCGGACGCGACGGGCTGGAGGCCGAGTGCGTATTGCTCTATACGGCCGCCGACGCGATGCGTTGGGAGTCGCTGTTCCGCAAGAGCGCCAAGAATGCCGAAGAACCGGCCGAGGTCATTGCCTCGCGCTTGCAGCACCTCCGCGAGATGCAGGGCTACGCCAGCGTGGCCGCCTGCCGGCACAAGCTGTTGGCGGAATATTTCGGCCAGGCCTACGAGAATCCCGGCTGCGGGGCCTGCGACGCCTGCCTGGGTGAGATTGAGGGCATCGAGGATTCGACCGTCATTGCGCAGAAGATCCTCTCCTGCGTGGCCCGCGTTGAAGAGCGGTTCGGCGTCGGCTACGTGGCCGATGTGCTCTTGGGGGCGGACACCGAGATGATCCGCCGCTGCCGCCATCAGCGGCTCAGCACCTACGCACTTCTGAAGGACCACACCAAGAAGGAGGTGCAGAGCTGGATCTACCAGCTCATTGAACAGAGACTCCTGGGCCGTACCGAGGGCGACTATCCCGTGTTGCAGCTCAACGAGCAATCCTGGGCAGTGATGCGCGGCCAGTTGGCGGTCCGCCTGGTTCGCCCCAAGAAAGGCCGGCGGGAGCGGACCCGTTATGAGGAACTGTCGTGGGAGGGCGCAGATCGCGGCCTGTTCGATCGGTTGCGCCAATGGCGTCGCGGCATCGCCGAGCAGCGCGGCTTACCCCCGTTTGTCATTTTGCACGATAGCGTGCTGCAGGAGCTGTCGATTCTGCGGCCGAGCCGTCTGGATACGCTGCGCGAGGTTCGCGGCATGGGCGAAAAACGGACGGCGGATTTCGCCCCCGAGTTGATCGCTCTGATCGGAGAGTATTGCCGCCAGCACGATCTACCCTGCGATGTCATGCGGCCTTCCGTGCCTCGCCAGGGAGAACCACGCCCGGAACGACGATCCTCCCAGGCCCGCTTGGCCGCCTTTAGGCTGTTCAGCCAGAGACAGAGCATCGAGCGGGTGGCGGAGGCGATCGAGCGGGCAAGGGGCACGACCGTCGAGTATTTGGGGCAGTACATCGCCGAGCAACGCCCCGAGCGGATCGACGCCTGGGTCGATGAGCCGACCTACCGCCGGGTGGCCGCCGCTACCGCCACGAGCGGGGATGGGCGGCTCAAGCCGATCTTCGACCAACTGGGCGGCGAGGTGCCGTACGATATGATTCGTTTGGTCGTCACCCATTTGAAGCAGGCGGGGCCGCCGTAGGAACCGCCGATGCATTGGACATCTCGATGCCTTCGCCCTATGCGCTTGCTCCCTGGGTGGCGCAGGGCATTGCCACGGGCGCAATATCAGCCGGGCCAGCGGCGGGTGGCAGGCTCTCTGGCGACCAATCGGCACGCTCGTCCAGGTTTTCCTCAAGCACGCGGGACATCTCCGAAAGGTGCAGAAAGAAATACGCCAACAGGTGCGGGTCGAAATGATTGCCAGCGCAAGGGCAAGTGCCGCGCTGTAAACCGCGAGGGTGGCCGTCGGATCGATCCTTCGTCGAAGGAAGCACGGGGCATCAGGAAGGAGACGGCCACCGTCCAACCAGCGGCAGTCTCCGCCTGGAACGATTCACACACGCCGGCCCCCGCCAGGATCGAAACGCCCGTGTAGGTCCGAATGTGCGCGACCTCGAGAACGCCGGCCATCAGACAAGCCATGGCCACCAACAGGTAGAAGCCGTTGTCCAAGAAGCGGCGGGCGTTCCAAAAGAACAGGAACCAAGGGCTGCGGCTGCGGCCCAGTTTGGACTGTAGCGGATCGAGGGGGCGTAGCGAACAGATGGGGGTTCGCCCCGGTCTGCCGCCGATACGCCCGCCCGGCGCCTACTTCGCCAGCGCCTTCGCCAGCCGCACTAATTGCGCCTGGCTCTCGGCCGCAATGTGACCGGTTTGCACGTCGATCGGCACATTGATGGTAACGATCAAAACTCGCGCGAGGTGACGATGCCCGGTTGCGGGATGGGATACTTTCCTTCGGCGTCCGACTTCAGCGGCGGCGCCGAGTCCATGGTAAACTTGTCGGCCCCCGGCGCGTATTCCTGGTCCATTTTGAGTATATCCTCATAGGCCCATTCCTTGCCGGTATGGGCCGCGATCCGCCCCATGTTGCAGACCACCGAGGCCTCCACCCCGCGTTTCACCTCGTTGTAGGGCTTGTCGTTGCGGATGGCGTCGATCAGGTCGTTCC
>JAJYGU010000151.1 GCA_021784975.1 Planctomycetota bacterium | reverse complement strand
CGGCAGCCGCCGGGCTTGACCGCCCGGCGGGCACCGGCTTTAATTCTGGGGTGGGGTGCCTTGGACGAAGGGGAGAATCATGTTTCGCACACTGACCGCCGTGATCCACAAAGAGGGGGGCCTCTTTGTCGCCGATTGCCCTGAAATCGGCACCGTGAGCCAAGGGACCACCATTGACGAGGCGATTGGAAACCTCAAGGAGGCTACGGAACTTTATTTGGAGGAGTTCCCCGCCGGGGAGACGCAACATCCGTTGGTGACGAGCTTTGAGGTTGTCGCCGATGCCTAAACTGCCACGGATTTCCGGGGAGCGGGCAATTAGCGTTCTGGAACGGCTGGGCTTTCACAGGGCGCGCCAGCGCGGAAGTCATGTGGTGCTGCGCCGGGAGGAGAGTGGTTGCGTTATCCCCCTGCACAAAGAATTGGCCGTCGGGACACTCCGCAGCGCGCTCCGTCAAGCCGGCGTGGCTCCCGAGGAGTTTATCGAGGCACTTGAGCGGCGGCTTTGATTTAGGGCGCGCGGTGCCGTGGACGAAGGCCCGCCCTCACCCTGCCCTCTCCCGGAGGGCGAGGGTTATCAGGCGTCGGATGGCCGGCGGGAGGGACGCGGCACCTGCAAGAAAAGTTTCACTGGCGCCCAATCGCCCCGACTTTTGTTGATTCTGTGCGATTGGGAAAGAGGTTGTCGATGGGCGGCACGGTCGAAACTGATTCGGGCGTTTGGACGGCAACCGATTTGGTGACGCGTTTCGGTGCCATCGTCTTAACCCGCGTGCGCCACGACCCGTTGCCCGGCAGGGCCACCGAAGAGGACCTGCTGCGGGTCAACGAAGGACACGACGCGCTCTGCGAACTGGTCGACGGCGCGCTGGTGGAGAAAGCGATGGGCAATTACGAGTCCCTGCTGGCTATGGCCCTGGGTCGGTTCCTTTCCGAGATCGTGGCCGACCGCGACTTGGGCGTGGTCTTGGGGCCGGATGGGATGCTCCGGTTGCGATCTGGCCTGGTGCGATTGCCGGACCTCTCCTTCATTTCCTGGCAACGACTCCCGAACCGCAGGATTCCCGCGTCGGCCATCTGGGACGTTGCCCCCGACCTCGCGGTGGAAATCCTCAGCCGGTCTAATACTCGTGAGGAAATGGAACGCAAGCTCTTGGAGTACTTTGCTGCCGGCGTGCGGTTGGTCTGGTATGTGGAACCGAAACTGCGGCAAGTCCTGGCCTACACGACCCCAGAACATCCCCTGTTCGTTGAGTACAGTCAAACCTTGGACGGCGGCGACGTGTTGCCCGGATTCTCGCTGCCGCTGGCGAAACTCTTTATCACGATCGCCGGCTAAAGCGTCGAGCGGGTACTTTCGCGTGTACCCCCGAAAGAACAAAGCCGAGGACACATCGGACGGCTGATGGGCGTATCCCTCGACTGTCTCCACTACCAGGAGGGGATGTTTCAGCGCTCGGCAGCCTTGACCGCCCGGCGGGCACCGGCTTTAATTCTGGGGTGGGGGCCTTGGCCGAAGGCGGGACGCCCTCACCCTGCCCTCTTCCGGAGGGCGAGGGTTATCAGGCGTCGGACGGCCGGTGGGATGGACGTGGCACCCTGCAAGAAAAGTTTCACGGGCGTCCTCTCGCCCCGACTAATGTAGACTGCACAGACTCGCGACGAGACCATGAATCGAGAAGCAATGCTTGAACTGCTGCGGAGGCAGCCATTCGAACCGTTCGAGGTCCGGCTCACCAACGGAGAGAAGCACAAGATCCGCCACCCGGAAATGGCATTGTTGCAGCGGTCCCGGATCATCATCACCTTGCCGAACTCGGATCGCATGGTCATCGTCCCGCTGCTGCATATTGCCAGCGTCGAGACTTTGCAATCGGTTTAGGGTTGCGCCTTCCCGTCGCTCTGAAGCCGGCCGCCAGACGCTTCTGTCGCGATTGGAGCATGACCACCTAAACCGTCCGATGTAAACAATCCAGACACGTGTGTGAAAAGGTAACCGATGCCCCCTGAAGACCTGTGGGAACGACTGCGCAAGCAACCGTTTGAGCCGTTCGAGATTCACCTTACGGATGGCACAACCTACGAAGTGCGTCATCCCCAGTTGGTCATGGTTGGCCGGCGCTCGGCAGTAGTCGGCGTGAGCGATTTAGAGGAGCAACCGCCGTTTTATGATCGCGCGACGACGGTCGCCCTCGTCCATATTGTGCGGTTGGAGCCAATTGCCGCCTGAAAACGGTGCGGGCATTGCGCAGACAAGCCAAGACTCGGTTGGAGTGAGTACGCACGGCAAAGACCCTGGTTTTCGTGCTGGTCTTCGGAGTTCCCCGCGTCTTCTTGGCGGTGCGGATGCACAGGGTGATGCGGCAGTCGCAGACCGTTGCGGCCGGGGCTGGGAGGAACTAGATCATGAAGCGGTTGAGCTTATTGCTGCCCTTCGTTATGGTTGGCATCTGCCTTGCTCCCGAGCAACAGCCGGCATCATCAACACCCAGCGGCAAGGTCGGCGGAAACTCGGTTTAGGGCGGTTGAAGGTCTGCTGAATCGGAAGTCTCGACGAAGGAACAAATGAAATGGCTGGAAAAGGACGACAGACCGCCCGCAAACCGGCGACCAAGTTCGCCCACCTGCGGAAGAAGATGGAAAAGACAAGGATCGTGTCGCAGGTCGGCAAGAAAAAGCGAAGCGAGGGCGGGCGGCGAAGCCTGGAAAGAGGATGGTGATGGACGAGCATGTTGTTACCGATCAGGACTGCTACTATCAGCAGATGAAGCCGGTCGTCGGTCCCGGCCAACTTGCAGGCCTGCGGACGCGTTACGGGCTGAGCGAAAGGTGCATCGTGCAAGTTAGTCGCTATGCCCCTCGGGAGCTGCAAGAAGCGGCGTTTGCGAAAGGGCTGATGCCGTATATCCCCGCAGACCGGGCCGAGGTGGACGAGGCACCGTCATAGGAGCACGTTCATGTCGAAGCAGAAACGTGTGCCACTGGTTGTCGCCAAGCTCAAGGTTGGCGACAAAGTGCGTGTCAAGCACGGCATCCGGGACGCCGACTATCCCGACATTCCTTTAGGTGGTTGGGCTGGAACGATCAGCAACGTCCACAAGGACGGCATGTACACCATTCGATGGAGCCGTGAAACGCTTGCCAGTATCCACCCCATCGTCAGGACGCGATCCGAGAGGGACGGCACCGTCCTCGGAGAATACTGGCTGAGCTATGGCGATTTGGAACCTGATTCGGGCGGGCCGCTCAATATCGAACAGCCCACCGAGATCACCGTCAAGCCGCTTTCGCCCAAAGACCAAGACGACCGGATCAGGATGATCTTCAGTCTGACAAGCGAAGATCCTCTGCCCGAGGTGGGCAACGAGACGTTGCCCACCTACCGTGATTACTTGGCGAAGAACCTGACGTTTCCCTTCC
This sequence comes from Planctomycetota bacterium, assembly GCA_021784975.1. GTDB lineage: Bacteria > Planctomycetota > Planctomycetia > Pirellulales > Thermoguttaceae > JAJYGU01. Next base: position 4,322 of record JAJYGU010000151.1, on the reverse strand, counting down.
AGGCTGAACATGGGGCCGAGTACGGCCACCCAGAACGAGTGAAGGTCATCGGCCTTGGAGACCCAGACGAAGAGCCGATGATCGACGAGACCTACGGCCTCCTCTGCGAGGCCCGAATCGAAGGTCAAGTTGTCATGCTGCCTCTGGGGGAGCTTGAGGATGCGAAACCCAATCGGCGGCTGATCGACGATTACTGCTACTGGCTGCACCACTGGGGATGACTCTTGCGATGTAACGCAAACGGATCGACATCATACCGGCGATTCACGGTAAGCTGACCCAGAAAAGCAAGGTCAGCGAACCGGATGTGTATTGGATTGTAGTGGAACACGGAGTGGAAATCACCACGAGACGAAAGGAGGCATGTCAATGAGCCTGCGTGATTGTTTTCGGCCAAATGACGCCAGCACAGACATTGCAGACCGTGCTGGGATCATTGCTCGCTATAAGCATCTGCGAACAACAGGACGAAATCTTAACCAGAAGTTGGTCAGGCGGCTGAGTAAAGACGTTCTCCACGAAGGAGGCAGGAAACTGGGAATCTTGCAGAGGGGCACGCTGGTCTTCAACTCCGAGGATGAAACCTCGATCCTGATGGACTACTGCCTCTACGATGTGCGCCGTGAGGGACGCAATGCTGTTGAACAGTACCTTATCGATTCTGCACCCGACCCGGAATCCGATGAGATGGTCTGTCTTCGAGCCATGCAACGAGCAGTCTATTCGCTGTTTGTGGTGGAATCGGTCATGCGTGGATTCGGCGTGACGATTCGAGACGTGCTCTCGGACCAGACCCACGGTGTCGTGGACATGGGATTCGGCAGTACGGCCCAGCCCGGACTCGTTTTCGCCTCCCGCCTACTCTTTCACGACGGGTTTGCGATGACGGGTGGAGCGGCCTTACCTATCGGCCTGCCGCCCGAAGATCAGCTACAGCCCCTAACACACATGCTGGCACAGGTGGCGGCACCGAACGATAACGGTTATTTCGATCCCGCTCCCGTTATTCGTGCCTGTCTGGGGCGAGGTTGCTCGTCATACGTTCAATATCAGGAGCCGACAGGGCGGTTGGTCGAACGGCAGCGAACCTCAACAAACATTCGGTCCATCGGCCGGAATACCCCATGTCCATGCGGAAGTGGCAAGAAGTTCAAGAATTGTTGCCTCAAGCGTTCCTGAGTTCGAAACGGCTCATTTGGAAGTCAGTGAGGAAGACGAGCGAAATGAAGGTTGCGAATCTGTTCGACGCCATTCCCGACGACCTGCCCGAGGAACTGTTCATCCGACTGCACCAGGCCAAAGGCTTGCGAATCGAGCGAATCGTCTCGCAGGGTCAAACATCTCCGCCTGGGTTCTGGCACGACCAGTGCCTCAAAGAGATCGAGGCCACGAAGGATCCGGAAAACCGTTCTGACCCGTCTTGATCGAAAATGGATCGACGTGGTTCGTCGCCTCTCAACTCTCGGCTTTCGGCCTTCCGCTTTCCGCCTTACTCCTTGAGGTCTTTGACCCCCGCCAGCGCGCCGTCGCAGATGGTCTTGCCCAGGGTCTCGCCGTAGAAGCTCACGCTCGCCTCGTAGCCGCCGGCGCGGTAGGCCTTGGGGGAGAGGATGTAGCTGATCCACTCGTTGGCCAGGCCGCCGATGACCGGGTGTTGGGCGCCGGTCAGTTCCTTGGCTTGGGCCTTGACCTGCAGACCCAGCCCGGAGGCTAACTCGCCGGGGATGCCGATGATCAGCAAGTCGCCCAGCCGCAAGGCTCCGGACGTGGTCTTGGGAGGCGACATCTGCGGCAGCATCTGGCGGAGCAACTCCTCGCTCAGCCCGTACTCCTTGCCGCCGGTGGCCATGAAGTCCGGGTGCCAGCGGCGCTCGGGCAATTTTATGGTTTGCAGGTGGTACTCGAAGGCTACATCCGGTTGGGTGGCGATGTGGGCCCAGTCTTTGGCCACCACCAGCGCCAATTCGCGGCCGTAGCGTTCGGCCCTTTCCCAAGGGCTGGGGCCGGAATCGGGCCGGGCCACCGGCGCCTGGTCTCCCTCGGCGCCGTTGAAATACATGGCCGTCACCCCGTTGCCGATCACCGCCTCCAGCGTCCGCTGGAGATGGCCCGGCCAGTCGCCGGAAAAGAGCATGGCGTCCGCGCCCATGAAAGTCGGGTGGGCGGTGAAGTTGACCAGCACGGCCAGCGGCTTGCCGGCGTCGGTATCGATCCGGGTGATGGTCAGCTCGTCGTCGACCACCTTGCTGTCTCGGCGGCGGTTGCGGTTCCAGCCCTCGATCTTGCGGCTGGTGGTGCCGAGGCGAATCGGCGTCAGATGCTGCTCGGCGGCGCGGATCACCTTGACGAAGTTCTTGACGGTGAACTCATAGAGGACGGGATTGTGAATGCCGATTTGGGGGATATTGAAAGTGTTGGCCGGGTTGATGGCGTTCATCTCGATGCTGGTGTGGGAGTGGGCCGGCAGCAGCATGATCTGCTCGGCCGACCAGCCGTCGCTGGCCAGCCGCTTGACCACCTCCGGCTTGAAGGCCGGGGCCAGTCCGAGCATATCGCAGGTAACCAGGGCAAACTTGCGGGGGCCGTCGCTCAAGACCAGTGCCTTGGCAAAGATGCGGTCGTGCACGCCTTCGGCCGGCTTGTTCATGCGTTCGCCGTAGCCGCCCAGCGGGGCCTTCATGCTCATCGGCGGCGTCAGATCGATCCGAGCCGTCCCGGCCTTCAATTCGGCGGCCGACAGACTGCGGTTTGGGCACAGCAAGAGACCCAGCGCAAACGACAGCATCAAAACGGCGCGTTTCATGGTGGGACCTTTCGAAGATTGGGGCGTAGTTATTGTTGGCCAGTGGCAGGCAAGGACGCCCGCAGCTTCTTGATACGTTCTTCAAGCTGCGACGCGTGTTGAGTATCGGGCGGGTCTTCCTTGCGCAAGACGGCGGCATAAGCCACCAGCACCTTCAACACCGCCGGATGGGATTCGGGCAGAAACTTGTCCTGGATGGCCAGGGCTTGCTGCAGGTCGTTGGCGGCCTCGGTGTATTTGCTGTCGGCGGCCAAGAGTTCTGCCCGGCCGCGGAGCAGGCAGGCAACTTCCGGGTGGTCGTCGGCGAAAAACGACCGCTCCATCTCGATAGCTTGAGTGAAACGCGCTTCGCCCGCGTGCAGGGTGGCGGGCGTGTTGTCGAGCAAGGCCAGGTTTCCCAGGGCGGCGGCCACCGCCGGGTGCCGCTTACCGAACAAGTCTTGGCGGTACTTCAAAGCTTTCTCCAGGAGCGGACGTGCCGCGCGGGGACGTTCGCGGGCAAGTTCCAACCGCCCGGCGATGCTCAGGGCGTCGGCCACACCGGCGCACTCGGGGCCATAGGCCTCCTGGTAAATCGCCGCCGCTTGGTTGCAGGCGGTTTCGGCCTCGGCATACGATTTCTGTTTCACCAGCAGCTTGGCCTGGCAACAGAGCCCCTCGGCCACCGCCGGGTGTTGATCGCCAAAGATCAGCCGGTTGAGCCGGAGCGATTCTTGATTGTAGGCCTCGGATTTTTCGTAGTGGCCGAGTTGGTAGTGGACCGAGGCCAGCAGACTCAGCAAGGGCAGACTGCCGATGTAGGCGTCGCCATAGTTCTTAGCCAGCAGCGCCAAGGCATCCTCGGCGATGGATTGGGCTTCGGCATAATGGCCTTGGGACTGCTCCAAGGTAGCAATGCTCAGCATCCGGTAGGCGGTCAACGGATGACCGGCGGGGAGTTGGGCGCTCTGGATGGTCTTCATGGTGGCCAGCAAGTCGTCAGCCTTGGCGAAATTGGCCAGTCCGATCTGCAACGCTGCTTGATTTCCCAAGCAGGCGGCCACCAGCAGACCCTGCCGGCCAAAGGCCTGTCCCCAACGGTATCGCGCCTCCTCAAAGAGGTTGACGGTTGCCAAATACTTGGACTCAATCAAGTACAAGACGGCTTGATTGCTGAAGCTGGCCGCCAGCAGGGCGACATTCTGGCTGCCGTTGGGGAGCCCCAGACGGGTCTGAGTACAGAGGTTTTCGGCCTGTTCCAGGCGGCTGCCGCGGAGGATCAGCACGACCGCCTGCAGGTTCAGGGCAAGACCGCGAAGGCGGTCGTTGGCCGGCAGATCGGCGCAGGCCCGCCAAGCCTGCGCCGCCCGCAATTCGGCGGTGGCCAGGGCGCCCGGGGTGCGGGCGTAGAGCCAGGCCACCGCGGTTTGCATCAGCACCAGCGGGTCGTCCTCCCGTTCGCGGAGGACTTGGGCGTAGATGGCCGCCGCATCCACGAACATGCCGGCGAACATCTCGTTCTGAGCCCGCGCCAGATTGA
>JAJYGU010000396.1 GCA_021784975.1 Planctomycetota bacterium | reverse complement strand
GCAACGCACCAATGTCCACATCGTCTGCGAGCCCATCGCCGACTATATCGATCCGCCGCGGGTATTTCCGCTGGTCGGACCCGCCCAGCTCCACCACTGCCATTACAAGTGCATCGTCTCCTTCACCGAGATCACTCACGTAGGTTGGCCGATCCCCTACACCACCACCAACGAAGATGCCCAGGAAGTGGTCTACATCGACCACGATCACCTCCACATGGTGGGGAATCTCGATCCGGGCAAGGGCACGAATTATTGATGGGGCGGGCGAATGGCCGGCACACTGCGCCGATCGATGCTCCTCGGGATCGCCTGGCTGGTGCTGGCAGGGGCTGCCCTGGTGCGGGCCGACGACGCCGACGACCAGTTTGCTGTGGCCGCCGCCCAATATAATCGCCGGCAATGGAAACTGGCCGTCGAGGAGTTCCGCGTCTTCCTGCAAAAGTACCCGAATGACCCGCGGGCACACCAGAGCGTGTTCTTTCTCGGCGAGGCCTTGCTGCAGTCGAGGAATTTCGACGAAGCCCGCCGGCAGTTTCAGCAGTACGCGGCCTTGGAACCCGCCGGCCGGTTTGCCGGGCCGGCCCTGTTCCGCGCCGGAGAAGCGGCCTTTCTGGACGGCAAGCTGGAAGCGGCCCATGTGGACCTGGAGCGGTTTCAGGCGAAATTTCCCAACGACAAGCTTAACGCCTATGCGGTGTCCTACTTGGGTGAAATGGCCCTGTCGCGCCGCGCCCCCGCCCAGGCCATCAGCCTCTTCCGCCAAGGGCTGCAGCGATTCCCCGAAAGCCGCCTGCAAGACGACTATAAGATCGGATTGGCTCGCGCGCTCGAAGAACAAGGGCAAACGGCCGAGGCGGAACGCCTTTATCAGGCGGTAGCGCAATCCGCCAGCCCGCGGGCGGATATGGCGGAGTTCTACCTCGGCGCCTTGCAGTATGCCGCCGGCAAGTACGATCGCGCCTGCCAGACTTTTTCCGCCTTCGAGAACCGCTTGGCGCAGAGTCCTTGGGCCCCGAACGCCCGGCTCGGCGATGGCCAGGCCTGGCTAAAGCGGGATCGACCCGAGGAAGCCATTAAGCAGTTCGAGGCGGTGGCCGCCGACCGGCAATTGGGCGTCGAAGCCCGGTACTGGATCGGCTTGGCCCAAGAGGCGAAGAAGGATTGGGTAGCGGCCGCCAAGACGTTGCAAACCCTGTCCGACGCAAATCCTTCGCATCCGCTGATGCCGGCCATGCGATTCCACGCCGGCGAGGCGTTGCTGGCGGCCGGTGAGACTCCGGCCGCCATCCAGCAGTTCGACGCAGTGCTGACGCTGCCGGCGGGCAAACCGATCTCCCCGGATTCCCTCGCAACCTGGCAGCCGCAAGCGTTGCGGGGAAAGACGCAGGCCCTGCTGCAAGCCAAGGACTATGCCGCGGCCGATCGGGCAGCGGCGGACTTTGCCAGGCGATTTCCCAGGAGCCCGTTGAACGATGACGTGCGGCGGCTATCGGCCCGCGGGCTGATCGAGCGGAAGCAGTTTGCCCGCGCGGCCGCCATGCTCCAGCCGATGCTTTCTTCCGCTCACGGCTCCAAGGCCGACCTGGAGAACCGCTACCTGCTCGCCCTGGCCGACGACGGTCTGAAACGCCGACAAGAGGCGCTGGCCATGTTGTTGCCGGTGGTGCAGAGGGCCGACGCCTCCTTGAAGGCCGATGCGCAGCTCGCCCAGGGATCGTTGCTCCTCTCCCTGAAGCGTTATCCGCAAGCCGCCGTGGCCTTGGAGGCCTTTTTGGCTGCCAGCCCGTCGGGCGATGCGGCTGTAAAGGGAATGGGTGAATTGGCCATTTGCTACGCCCGAATGAAGCAACTCGATAAAGCCAAGCGAATATACGCCAGGTTGAGCGAGCAATACGCCCGGCATCCCTTGCTGCTGCCGACCACCGAACAACTCGCCCAGGCGGCCTACGAGGCCAACGACACGGATTGGTCCCGCGAACTGTCCCGCCATCTGGCCAGCAGCAATGCCGCCCCGGAATATCGTCTCCAGGGCAAATTGGGACTCGCCTGGAACCTGTTCAAGACCGGCAAGCTCCCCGAGGCGGCTGCCGCCTTCGACGACGTGCTGAAAGCTGCCCCGCCCGAGGCCACGGCCGCTGAGGCGGCGCTGGTCCGCGGACAAGTCCTCGAACAGATGGGGCGGGCAGACGCGGCCCTGGCCATGTACGACCAGGTGATCGCCAAGTATCCCAAGAGCCAACAGCACGCCGACGCCCTGCTGGCGGCCGCTCGGCTCCGCGACAAGCTACAGCAATATCCGGCCTCCGCCGCCGATTACCAACGGCTGGTCCGGAACCACCCGCAGTTTGCCGATCTGGATGCGGTGCTCTACGAATGGGCCTGGGTGCTGCAAGAGTTGCATCGCACCAACGATTCGATGCAACGCTTCCAGCAGCTTCACGACACCTGCCCGCGCAGCCGCTTCTGGGCTGACGCGACCTACCGCATGGCCCAGGAAGCGTTTCGGGCCAAGCAATACGACCGCTCGGCCGCCCTGGCCCGCGAAGTGCTCGGCCGGCCCGGCGATCCGCGAGTGCGGGAATATGCCGCCTACCTGCTCGGCCAGGTGGCCGTAGCCCGCAGGGACTGGCTGAAGGCCCGCGTAGCCTTCGAGGCGTTCACCAGGCAGTTCCCCGGATCGAACCGGCGGATGGTCGCCGAGTTTTGGACGGCCGAGGCGCTCTATCGCCAGAACGATTTCCGCGCCGCCGGCCGGCGATTTGACGCGCTCGCCAAGCAGAGCGACGGCCCGCAGCGTCAATCCTGGATGGCCATGATTCCCTTGCGCCGCGCCCAATTGTTGGCGCGGGAGAACCACTGGGACGAGGCCTACCAGATCGCAGCCAAGATTGCCGCCGACTTCCCCGGCTTCGAACAGCAATATGAAGTGGACTATGTGATGGGCCGCTGCCTGGCCAACCAGGCCGATTTCGAGGGCGCCCGGCGGGAATATCAAAAGGTGATCAACTCGGCGGCCGGGGCCAAGACCGAGACCGCCGCCATGGCCCAGTGGATGATTGGCGAATCGTTCTTCCACCAGAAGAACTATGCGGCCGCGCGCCGCGAGTATTTGCGGCTCGAGATCCTTTACGCCTATCCCACCTGGCAAGCGGCAGCCTTGCTGCAAGCCGGGAAGTGCAACGAGCTGCTGGGCGAGGCCGACGAGGCGCGGCGGCTCTACCAGCGGATCCTGACCGTCTACCCCAAAACGCCCTTTGCCGAGCAAGCCCGGAAAAAATTGCAAAACAGGAGCAAGCAAGCATGAAAAACCGCCTATCGTTGTCGATCTCTTGGTTCGCGATGTTGTTGGTCCTGCCCACGATCGCCTGGTCACTGTCCGCCTTGCAGGACCTGGCTCGGGCGGAGAACCTGCCGGCGCCCTCGGCCAAGGCGGCCGTCGCCCAAGCGCCCGAACCCGCCAAGCCGGCCAAGACCGGCTCGATCATTCCCACCCGCGATCTGAGCCGTATTCTGCAAGACGCCGGGCCCTTGATGTACGCCATCGTTTGTTGCTCGTTCCTGCTGGTGGCGTTCGTGCTGGAACGCATCGTCAGCCTCCGCGGCAGCCGGGTGATTCCCAAGCCGTTCGTCAAGCGGTTTATGGAGCAGCTCCGCGAGGGAAGGCTCAATCGCGAACAGGCATTGACCCTGTGTCAAGAGAACGGCAGCCCGGTGGCCCAGGTCTTCGCCGGGGCCGTCCGCAAGTGGGGCCGGCCGGGGGTCGAGGTCGAGCAAGCGGTAATCGATGCCGGCGAGCGGGTCACCAACGGCCTGCGCCGCTATTTGCGGGTCTTTTACGGCGTGGCCACGGTGGGGCCGCTGTTGGGCCTGATGGGGACCGTGCTGGGCATGATCCAGACCTTTAACGTCATCGCCGCCGCCGACGCGCTGGGGCGGGCGGAATTGCTGGCCGGCGGCATCGCCAAGGCCCTGTTGAACACGGCCGGCGGGCTGGCGGTAGCCATCCCGGCTTCGATCCTTTACGTGTTTTTTGTCAGCCGCGTCGACCGCCTGGTCCTCCAGATCGACACGCTGGCGCAGGAAGTCGTGAACGTCGTCTCCGCCGAGGAGTTGCACGACCGAAAATCCCGCGCCGCCTAACCGCAATCTCTAATCCCTAATCTCTAGTCCCTAATCCCTTCTCTGCCATGCCCCTAAAAACCCAACGCGACGACGAACCGACCTTGAACCTGACGGCCATGCTCGACGTCATGTTCCTGTTGATCATTTTCTTCATGCTGGGCACGCGATTCGTGGATGAAGAACGGAAGATCGGCCTGTGTGTGCCGGAGGTGGCCGACCGGGGCACCCTGACCGCCGCTCCGGCCCGCAAAGAAGTCAATGTGTACCGCGACGGCACAATCACGCTCGACAAGACGCCGGTCACGCTTGACGAGCTGACGGCCCGCCTGGCGGCCGCCCGGCGGCAATACAGCGACTTGGGAGTGCTGGTGCGTGGCGACTCGCAAGGCAAGTTCCAGCGGGTGGCCGACGCCCTGAACGCCTGCAAACAGGCGGGGATCGAAGACCTGGGAATCAAAGTCCGCCTGGCGCGGCGAGCGAACAAATTATGAGCAGCTTGCCTGTCGATCGTTGCTGGCGATTCTTGGCCGCGGTCCAGCCGGTGATTGTCCTGCTGTGGCTGGGACTGGCGGTGTTCACGGTGGCGGTGGCCATCCTGATGTACTCGCGTTGGGGTCAGTCGCGCCCCTTGCGCAAGTGCATGGCCCTGTCGCTCTTGGCCCATCTGCTGTTGGCCGGCTACGCCACCACGGTGCAGATCATCACTCCGGTCCCTATGCCGCCGACGCCCACGTTTCACGTCTCCCTCCGCGACTTCGGCCCCGACGAGGATGAGCTTCCAAAGGCCGGCGGCAGTGTGGCGGTGGCCAAGGGCGGCGATCGGCCCTGGGAGGCGTTTCCCAGCGGCGCCGTCGCTCCGCCGGCCGAACCCAAACTTGACCGGGGCAAGACGGACCTCCACGTCGAGCCGAAGCGCTGGCTTCCGGCGGAAAATCCGCGGCTGGCCGGCGAAGCGAATCTCGACCACCTGTCGCTGGTGCAGGTGAAGCCGCCGGAATCGAAGACGGTGCGGCCAAGCCAACCCAGCGATCGGCGCGGGCCGGCCGCCTCGCAGGCCTCACCCGCGGTTCCGGCCGCGCAGCGCCGCGACGCCGCCGAACCCGACATTCCATCGTTTCCAATTGTCGAGACGTCGCCCGCCAGGCCGCGTTCGGCGCAGCCGGTTCGCCCCACGCCGGAAGATGTCCCTACGGCCTTGACTCAAGCCATGCCTTCGTTGCCGCGGATGACGCAGAGTGAGCCTACCGCGGAGCCCAAGAGCGACTACGTCGACTTGCCCCGTCCGACCATGAGCCCGGCCGGCACCGAGTTGGTCGCGCCGCGGATCGCCGACCGCCGCGGGCGGGACGTGTTCGACGACGATCCTGCCCCCGACGGCAACGCCTCCCGCACAGATCGTAGCGGAGTTCCGGGCAGCGGCCTGGTCGGTCAATTTGCCTCTTCCGGCACGAGCCTGACTCGAAAAGGCATTGGCGGCGGAAATCGTCCGGGCGGTGTATCGCTCGGGCCGAACGGCAACGGCAGCAATTCATCCGGCGGCGGTCCTGGCCTCGGCGGCGCCGGTAGTGAGGACGAAGCGATTCCCAACGCCTACCGTCTCCGCTTGGCGCCCAATCGTGCCGACCTGGCCAAGCAGCAGGGCGGCTCGGTCGAAACCGAGGCCGCCGTCAAAGCCGCCTTGAAATGGCTGGCCGACCATCAGTCGCCCGACGGCCACTGGGATCCGCGGGCCTACGGGGCCGGCGTGGACCGGAACGTGCTCGGTCACACTCACGGCACCGCCGGCAGCCGGGCCGATACCGGGCTGACCGGCTTGGCCTTGTTGGCGTTTCTCGCCTCGGGCCACACGCACCGCGACGGGCCGTATCAGAACCAGGTTCGCCGAGGTCTGGAATACCTTCTGCAATCCCAGGCGTCCGACGGAAGCTTGGGCGGCCCGGGGGAGTTATACGAGTTCATGTACTGCCACGCCATGGCCGCCTGCGCGCTCAGCGAGGCCTACGGGATGACCCGTGACCCTCGTTTGCACGACCCGGTGGCTCGTGCGATCGCTTTCACGGTGGCTGCCCAAGACCCGACGAGCGGAGGTTGGCGCTACAAGCCGGGCATGCCGGGCGACACCAGCCAGTTGGGCTGGCAACTGATGGCCCTGAAAAGCGCCGACCTGGCCGGCATCCCGATTTCCGAGCAAACCCGGCAGGAAATCATCCGTTTCTTGCGGAGCGTCAGTTCAGGGCAGCATGGCGGCCGGGCCTCCTACCGGCCCGGCGAGCAAGTGACCCGAACCATGTCGGCCGAGGCCCTGGTCTGCTGGCAGTTTCTGGGCCTTCCGCGGGAAGATCCTGCATGCAGCGAAGCCGGCGATCTTCTCCTGGGAGAGCTGCCCGGCGAGGGTGTCTATAACCTGTATTACTGGTATTACGGCACGCTGGCCATGTACAACCTTGGCAACCGGTACTGGGAGCAATGGAACGCCGCGCTGCGCAAGGTTTTGGTGGGCCGGCAAGTCCAACAAGGCCCCCAGGCAGGTTCCTGGGAACCGGATGACCTTTGGGGGTGTCACGGCGGACGGATCTATACCACCGCGATGGCCACGCTGACGCTGGAAGTCTATTACCGCTTCCTGCCCCTCTATACTGGGGTCTCAACAGCCAGAAATCCGACCAGCAATCCCACACCCCGCCTTAGGTAAGGGGTATTTGACAGGGTTCCAGAGCCTAGTACAATAAACGATAAGAGGCTGGTTGGCCGCCCGATGTCGGGCGAGCAGCGATAGCTGGGCGTGCTTGTTGCGCGAACGACCTTTGATAGCAAGAATGCGTTGCGTCGAATCTTGTGCATGACAAGCGCGGCTGTGGACCGAGCCTTTGAACTGTGGAACTATTGCGAACCCAAAGGAGAGGTCTAGTGGAAGGTCTCTTTGGGCCATTTCATTGGCTGATTCTCGCGGTGATTGTCTTGCTCTTGTTCGGAAACCGGCTGCCGGGCGTGATGCGTTCGCTCGGGCTGGGAGTCGTCGAGTTCAAGAAGGGGCTGCAAGGCATTCAGGAAGACGTGAACAACGGCGGCACCGCCAAGGATAAAACCAAGATCGAAGCCGACCAGCATCAGGCGCCGGGGTCGCTCGGCCGAGATCGCCTCGATCCCGTGCGGGCCGAGGAGTTCGGCGATTTCGGCGAGCTTGCCGCGATTATGGCTGGCCAGCACCAGCCGCGTGCCGGGACCGAGGCGGCGCATCATCCGGCGGCCTCGATCGCCGCCCGCTGCAACGCAAAGAGCTCCTCGGTCCCGGCGCGGGCGAGGCCGAGCAGGGTGGCCAGCGCATCCTCGCCGAACGTCGCGCGTTCCGCGGTTGCCTGAACCTCGACGATGCCACCTGCGTCGGTGAGCACGAAATTGGCGTCGGCATTGGCGGTCGAATCCTCGGCATAGTCGAGATCGAGCACCGGCCCGCCGTCGAGGATACCGCAGGAGACGGCTGCAACCTGGCCCACCAGCGGGTTGCGCGCGAGCACGTTCATCCGCCGCAGGTGGGCCAGCGCCAGGGCCAGCGCGACATAGCCGCCGGTGATCGCGGCGCAGCGCGTGCCGCCATCGGCGTTGAGCACGTCGCAATCGACGGTGATGGTCATCTCGCCTAAG
>JAJYGU010000092.1 GCA_021784975.1 Planctomycetota bacterium | reverse complement strand
AATTCAGCCAACGAAGGCGGAACATCCTCGCGAAATTCAGCCAATATGTTCTGGATACGGAATTGGTCGAGGTGCTCACCTACCACCGAGATTTAGCCACAGTAGTCATCAAGTGCAGTCTTCACCCTGCCAACCGTCCTTATGCCGCGCAGCACTTCGGCAGGATCGACGGCAAATGGAAAAATCTTGATTGGGGTGCGACTGGCGCGGATTTCTTTCCGACTGTGGCGGCCACGGAAGAGAGCTTCGAGAAGAAGAAGGGCGACCTATGGCGGTCCTTCGTGAAGGTCAGAGAGGATATCAGACACGGGCGAACGCCCATCGCCGCGTGGCCGAAAACACCGCGGATACCGCAGCCGTCACTGTCGGATGTGGAGAAGGCTGACCTAGAGCGATGGAAGAGCCAAACCTGGCGCATCCATCCGGAGTTGGACATGCCAAGTGGGGAGCTGCAGGCCGTGCAATTTGCGATATTCGACAAGGACCCTGTTCCGGGGTTTACTGCGCAAGTCAAGAAGTCGCAGAAATTCAATCGTCAACAACTGAACAAGGCAGGTAACGAAGCTGATAGGGAGCGCCTGCGCCCAATCCAGATGGCCGCGAACTGGGACCGTGGTTTTAAGAGCGTGACCGGCGATCAGCTTTACATGCTGGCAAATTCCCTGGACTCGGTTCCCAGCGTATCATCTAATTCGCCCGCCGGAAAGCGGTGGGTCGCCACCAAAACCGTGCGAATTGATGGCAAACCGACATGCTGGTGCATACCGGTGGAGGTGAAGACGGGCGAGGATATCGGCGTTACCTTCGACAAGAGCAATACGTTTGACTTGCGATCGGTCTATGACAAAGCGATGGCGGAGCCGGTTACCGGCGGCGGCCAAGGGCACCCTGCGACTGGCCGTGCCAGCGGGGCGCCATCGGGCAGGACATCACGATCTCCGGCCTCAACATCAAACCCGGCCGGGAGGCCAGGGACGTCACGATCATGATTGGAAAACGCTAGGCCACAAACCAGCGAACCTTTGGAGTGCGGTAATTCATCACCGCTTTTTCCGAGCCGCGGACAAGATTGCGAAGCGATTTTGAAATGAACCCCACACGGTGCCCAAGTCGGGGAAGACGCCGGAAAAGCGGCAACAAGTTGCCGCACTCCAAAGAAGATTTTTGTGGCCTCCGGCCATAAGAATCGAGACAGTCCCCGCGGCCCACAGCCCGCGCCCTTCGCTATTTCGCTTCCAACTGCTGAAGTCGCTCGGCAGTGACGATCTCTGCCCGCAGGTCGCCGTAGAGGACCTCGTAGCGGCCGCCGTCGAGCTTCCAGCGGAGGAGGACTTTGTCCTTGTCCTTGGCGGTCACGGTCTTGCCGTTGTAGGCGGCGTCGGGATTGTGGGCCCGGATCTCGGCGAGTTGATCCAATCCTCTTCACGGACAATCTGCTCCCACTGGCTTCCACCACTGCTCATCAGCGCCTCGGCCGCACGGCAGTTCGGTATTGCTATTGTTCTTGACGAAATTGGGTGGCCGGAATCACCCAAAAAGTCGATTTGCCCTCGCCTGTCGCGGCCGCCCGCCTTATACTGTACCTCTATTATGCCGCGCGAGCCGTTGCTGCAATCCCCGCCGAAATACGACGACGATCGCGACCTGCGTCCGCAACGGATGCAGGACATGGTCGGGCAGCGCGAGGTCTACGCCCGGGTGCGAATCGCGGTCGAGGCGGCGGCCAAGCGGGGCGAGCCGCTGGGGCACATCCTCTTCGACGGCCCGCCGGGGCTCGGCAAGACCACCTTTGCCACCTGCATCCCGCACGACCTCGGGGTAAGCTGCCAGGTGGCCAGCGGGGCCGCCTTGGCCGCCCCCAAGGATCTGCTGCCTTACCTGACCAACGCCGAAGAGCGCTCGGTGCTGTTTGTCGACGAGATCCACCGTTTGCCCAAGGCGGTGGAGGAGTTTCTCTACCCGGCCATGGAGGACTTTCGCGTCGATATCATCCTGGGCGAGGGGGTGAACGCGCGGACCCTCAACATGCGCCTCAGGCCGTTTACCTTGATCGGGGCCACCACCCGCACCGGGCTCCTCTCGGCCCCGCTCCGCGACCGCTTTCAGATGCGGGAGCACCTCGATTTCTATTCGTTGCCCGAATTGGCGGAGATTGTCACCCGGAATGCCAAGAAGCTTCGGGTGGAAATTGTCGATCCGGCCGCGGCGGAGATCGCCGGGCGCAGCCGCGGCACGCCGCGCTTGGCCAACAACCGTTTGCGCTGGGTCCGCGATTACGCCCAGGCCAAGGCCGACGGGACCATCACGCTACCGGTGGCCCGCGATGCTCTCGAGATGTTGGGGATCGACGTCTTGGGGCTCGATCCCCAAGACCGCAAATACCTGGAGACTATTGGCCGCGTGTTTGCCGGCGGGCCGGTGGGGGTGGAGGCAGTGGCCCACACCATGAACGTCGCCCCCGACACGCTGGTCGACGAGGTCGAGCCGTTCCTGCTGCGGAGCGAACTGGTGGTGCGGACGCCGCGGGGCCGAAAACTGACGCCCAACGCCTTCGAGCACCTGGGGATCAGTCCGGCGATCGACGTCAAAACAGCCGGCCAGCCCAGGCTATTCACCTAGACCGCTAGCCGCCTTCGGCGGCAGCCTCTACCGACGGCACCACCCAGACCTTGATCTCGGCTTCGACGTCTTGGCCCAAGTGGATGGCCACCGTATACAGGCCGAGCTCTTTCAACGGGCCCTTCAAGCGGACCTGGTCGGCGGCGATGTGGAAGTTGTTGCGTTTCAGGGCGTTGGCCACGTCCGGGGCGCCGACCGAACCGTAGAGGTGCCCTTCGTCGTTGGCATTGGCCTCGATGGTGATGCTTTGGCGGCCCAGTTCGGCAGCCAGGTTCTTCAGTCCGGCGATCCGCGCCTTTTCGATGGCCTCGAGTTGGGCCCGGTGCTTCTCGACCATGCGCTTGTGGTGCTCGCTGGCGATGGTGGCCAATCCTTGCGGGAGCAGATAATTCACCGCGTAGCCCGGCCGCACCTCGACCACGTCGCCTTGGGCGCCCAGATGTTCGACGCTGTGCACCAGCAGCAGCTCGATCCCGCCGTGCGGGCCTCTCGGCAGCCGCTTGGTGCGATGAGGAACGGATCGTTTCTTGGTGGTTTTTGTGTCGGCCATCGGTTTGGTACCTTGAAAGAGCATGGCTTCTAGCGTCGAACAAGAAGGGGACCAGCACCTCGCGGGCGCCCTAGTTTCCGCAGATCGTTCTTATCGATTCGGAGCCAGTCCCTTTTGGTTGGCTGGTGTTGGTGATTTGTCAAAACGGGATTTCGTTGCCGCCGGTGGGCTCGCCTTGGGGCGGCTCGAAGGCCTCGTCCGGGGGCGCGGGCTGGCTGTATTGCGAATCACGCCGGGCGGCGGGCCGCGGAGCGCCCCCCTCGCCGCCGCCCTGGCCGCGGCCGCCGAGCATCTGCATCCGATCGCAGACCACCCTCAGTTTGGAGCGCTTCTGACCGTCCTGGCTTTCCCAGGAATCAAGCTTGAGGCGGCCTTCGATCAGCACCGGCGAGCCCTTGCTGAGATACTCGCCGGCCACCTCCGCCGTCCGTCCCCACAGGGTGACATCGACGAAGGTGGTCTCCTCGATCCATTCTCCGTTGGCGTTCTTGCGGCGATCGTTCACCGCCAGGCCAATGTCGGAGACCGCCGTGCCGTTGGTCAAGTAACGCAACTCGGGATCGCGGGTCAGGTTGCCCAGCAAAATCACTCGGTTGAAGCTGGCCATGAGGCTCCCCCTTAGGTTTCTCCCTCCACGGCGACCGCATCGACGGTCCCCGGCTCCTCGCCGCCCTCTTCGCGGGCGGCGGCCGCGGGTTCCGCGGCGACCGGCGTCTCGGTGGGGGCGGCAGACAGCGGCGCGCTGCGGGCATGGGCCACCAGGGCATCGACGATCCGCGGGTCTTCCTTGAGGAACAGGAACCGCAGGATGTCGTCGGTGATCTGGCACTGCCGTCGCAGCTCGATCAGCTTACTGCTATCCAGCCGGAAATACGTCAGCCAATAAGTCCCTTTGCGCTGCCCTTTGATCGGATAGGCCAGGCGGCGTTCTTCCCAAAGCCGGCTGACCAGCATCTCCCCGCCCAGCTTCTGGACCATGGCCGGAATCTGGCCCGAGACGGTTTCCTGGTCCCGCGAGAAACGGTTGGAGTCCAGGATGAACATGCCTTCGTAAACGTTCGCAGCCAATGCATTTCTCCTCAGGAGCCGTCAATTGTACTGATTCATGCAGAACTCGATGCCTTGGCGGGCCCAATCGGCCACCGCGGCCGCGGCCCGATGCACGCACTCTTCGACCAGCGGGATTTCCCCGGGGCCAAACTTGCTCAACACGTAGTCGGCCCCTTGCCAACCTTCCGGAACCGCGTCGATGCCGGCGCGAAGGCGGGCGAAGTCCTCGGTCCCCAACCGGCCGATGATGTCCTCCAGGCCCTTGTGGCCGCCCGACGACCCCCGCGGACGAAATCGCAACTTGCCCAACGGCAGGCTGAGGTCGTCGCACACCACCAGCAAGTCCTGGTCGCTAATCTTGTAGAAGCTCTTGGCCTCCTGTACGCTCACCCCGCTAAGGTTCATGAAGGTTGTAGGACTCAACAACAACGCTTTCTGCCCGCCGAGGTTGGCTTCGACCGCCTCGCCGTGGAAGCACGACCGCGGTGAAGACGCCCCGAGCTGGCGGGCCACTTCGCCGACGATGAGGTAGCCGAAATTGTGTCGCGTTCCCTGATAACGCCGGCCGGGATTTCCCAACCCCACTACCAGTTTCATGGACATCGCCCCAGCCATCCGGCCCGCTCTCCGCCCGGGGCTCGGCCCCTACTCGGCCTCGGCCGCTTCCTCCTTCTCCTTGGCGCCGATCACCTCCGGCTCGCCGGGGGCCGCTTCGGCGGCCTCTTCGGGCAATTCGGCAGGCACGACGCATTCCACCACAATGGCTTCCAAGTCGTCGGCCAGCAGCTTCGCCCCTTGGGGCAGTTCCAAGCCGGCCAACGAAATGGATTCGGTCAACTTCAAGTGATTGATATTGACTTCCAGTCTCTCGGGGATCACCGAAGCCGGACAGGAGATCTCCACCTCGTGGATATGCTGGGTGACGACGCCCCCTTCCCGCACGCCCGGCGCCTCGCCTCGCAACTCGATCCCCACCCGGACCTCGACGACTTCGTGCTCGGAGATGCGGGTGAAATCGACGTGCAGGATGTGAGTGCCAAAAGTGTCCCACTGCAGGTCCCGAATAAACGCCGACTCGCTGACGCCGCCGGTCAGACTCACCAGCCGGCTTCCGTGGCGAATCACCGCGGCCAACTCCTCGGAGGGGACAGCCAGGGATACACTTTCCAATCCGTGTCCGTACAGCACGGCTGGGATCCGGCCGCGCTCGCGAAGCCGGCGATTGCGGCGTTTTCCCGATGTCTCACGAATCTCGACCGGCAACAGTTGCGCCATGGGCATCCTCGAATGATCGCGCCAACACCAAACCTGGTCGCCAGGGACCGAACCAACTATTCTCGCCGAAAGCCAGAGAATTGCAACCCCTAGCGATATGAATTTATGTTGAACCAAGGGGGACAGTCCCATTTCTGTGGCGTCCTGCCACAAGAATCGGGACAGTCCCCGCGGCGGGCCAAGAAACCGCAAGGGGAAGGAGATCGGTCGATCACCCTTCCCCTGGGGAATTTCCTATGCCGACGCCCGTTTTCCAAGCGCCGACCAAGGACTCTAGCTGCTATTTCTTCTCGCCGGCCGGGGCCTTGGCGCCGCCGGCAGGAGCCTTTTCGGCACTGGGCGTCTTTTGGGGAGATTTCGTCGCGCTCGGAGCGCCGGCGTTTGCAGGAGTGCCGGTCTTCGGGGCAGGCGTGCTCGACGGACCACCGCAGCCAACCGTGAACATCCCCAAACTCAGAACCATCAATAGCGCAGCTAACTTCTTCATGACCTCACCTTTTCGGAAACTAACCGGGATGGGTGGAAACCGGCAGGAAACCCTCCTGCCAACCACTCTATAATGATCCTGGCCACTGGGCAATTATTCCCTGGAAAGTAGAATAGTTCAAAAGAATCTCGGGCAGCCTCTATTTTTTCCGCCTGTCCGGGGGAATATTTTCGCCAGTTGTCGCCTCTTACTAATAGAAGGCCGGCCATGGCCGAATCGCCGTCCCGGGTGAACATCACCAATCTGGTGGCCGATCACCATCGGGCGGTTTACCAATATGCGTACCGCTTGACAGGTTCCGTACCAGAGGCGGAAGATCTGACGCAGCACGTTTTTCTGGCGGCACAGCGCAACCTTGGGAAACTGCACAAGCTGGAAAGCGCGCGCCAATGGCTCTATGCGATTTTACGAAATCGCTTTTTGAAGGAGAAGCAGAAGCATTGGCCGCTGCCGGCGGCCGACCTGCAACTCGACATGGAGGATGTGCCCGACACACAACTCCCGGAGACCGCCATCGATCGGGAGCAACTTCAAGCGGCCCTAAATCGGTTGCCCGACGACTCGCGCCTGGTGCTGGTGATGTTTTATTTTGAAGAAAGCTCATATCGGGAAATCGCGGAACAACTGCAGTTGCCCATCGGGACGGTGATGAGCCGGCTGGCGCGGGCCAAAGCCCGCTTGCGATCGATCTTGTTTCGTGCGGAGGCTGATGGGCGGGCACAGCCGTCGAATGGAGGCCTGGCATCGTTGGCCAAATAGGAGGAGCGGATTGGACGATCAGGCAAGTCGCGAGCGGCGGCTAGAACAGGCACTGGAGGTCTGTCGCCCCGACGGCCTCCCTGCGGATGACGCGGCGTCCGCTTTCTTAGCGGCAGAAATGGCCGCCCGCCCCGGCGTGGCCGAACGCTACCGCCGTCTGCAGGGATTGGACGCGCGGATCGCGGCCGCGATGCGCGAGGTTCCGGTCCCCGGAGACTTGGCGGGCCGTCTGATGGCCCGTCTGGCGGCGGAGAGACCCGCCCGGGAGGTTTCGCGGCGGTGGTTGCTGGCCGGAAGCGGCCTGTTGGCGGCAGCCGCGGGACTACTGGTGGCGGTGTGGCTGGGACTGCGCGGTGGGCAGCCGCTCTCGCAACAGTACGTGCTCGACGAGGCCATCCGTTCCTTCGAGAACTCGCCGCCGGAGTTGCAGCACTGGCTGAGCGACTCGCCTCCCGGCGGGTTTCCGTTCAGCGGGATGCTCCTGCCTGGCCGCCAAGTGCGTTGGCAGGCGATCGCCGATTTCGTGGGGCGCCACGGGGTGGCTTACGATCTCTCAGGGACTGAGGCAGGGAGGGCCACGCTCTTCGTGGTGGCCGGCACGGTGGAGGGCCTGGGACCCGCGCCCGCCTTGCAACCGTTCACCACCGCGGGTTGTTGCGCCTCGGCCTGGCAAGAGAACGGATTGGTCTATGTCCTGGTGGTCGAGGGAGACCCGACGGCCTATCAGAGCCATCTGCGCCTGCCGACGGGTCCGATCGCCTGATGCCTGATGATTATGGCGCGGGCTTTCAGCCCGTGAATGGACAGGGCCAGTTTGGCCGGGTTCTGGTCGTGTGCCAGGCCGTGTTTTTTTGGCTCAAAGAAGGCTTCCACGGCCGCCCTCGGACCCCAAATAGCCCGAAAACCCCGGAAAAATGCCGCTTGGCGGCAGAAATTCGCCGGAATTCGCGGAATTTCACCGAATTCCGGGTTGCATTTTTCGCGGAACCGACTTAAATCATCACGTCCAGACATTGATGGACAGACTGGTTTTTTACCCA
>JAJYGU010000240.1 GCA_021784975.1 Planctomycetota bacterium | reverse complement strand
GTGAGCGTGGCGGTGCGGCGAGGACTCGGCCCACTTCAGCGGGTCGCCCGCGAAGTGGCTCAGATCGATGCACAATCGCTCGACTTTCGCTTCTCGTTGGAAGGACTGCCCAGCGAACTGCAGCCAGTCGGTCGGCGGTTGAATGAATCTCTTGAACGACTGCAACAGAGTTTCCAGCGGGAACGGCGGTTCGCGGCAAACGTGTCGCACGAACTACGCACTCCGATAGCCGAATTGCGTTCTCTGGCGGATGTCGCCTTGAAGTGGGATGGGGATCGAGAAAAGTCGCTGGCTTACTTTCGGGACGCGCGGGAGATCGCGCGCCAGATGGAGAAAATCGTCACGACCTTATTGTCGCTGGCCCGTTGCCAGTCGGGCGCGCTCAGCGTCCAACACGAACCCGTGAATGTTGGCGGTGTGGTCAAGGAAGCGTGGGAAAGCTGCGAGCAGAGGGCGGCCAAGCGGAGTCTGGCGGTCACGTTTGCCGTTCCTGCTGGGGTGGTCGTGCACACCGACCGCACCATGCTGCATTCGATTCTCAGCAATGTCTTGGCCAATGCGGTGGAGTATGCGACAAGCGGCGGAACTGTCTCCTGCAAAGCTGAAGGCAACCACTCGACCTTGAAAATCAGCGTGGTCAACGACACGGACCTGCTGTCCGCGGAGGACGTGTCGCACTTGTTCGAGGCATTTTGGCGGAAAGACCCTGCCCGCACGGACAACTCGCACTGCGGTTTGGGACTGACCCTGGTGGACGCCTACGCCAGGATGCTGGGTGGGAAGGTCCACGCCAGCCTGGCGACGAGCCACAAACTATGCGTCGCAATTCATCTTCCGATCATAGGACAGCAGGTGGTTGCGATTGGTAACCGATAGTCTAGAATAGGGGATGGTACTCCCCGAAGAACCATGCAAGCTTCAGGTTGCGGTTGACGACGGCTAGCGTGCCTTGGCGGCTTGGGCTGGGTCTGGGACTGCACCGTCGCGGCCCGCCGCCGAGCGGCCTTTGTCAGACATCCCCGCTGCTTGCAGCCGCTCATGATGAAGTCGCGTATTCGCCGCTGGTTTGCACGGACTTCTGCCCCTCCGCAGTCACCGGCGGATGGCCAGCTATCCGTCTCGACCGATCATCAGGGCCAGGTTCCTGCCTGGACCGATCCTCGTGCGGCCTCTTCCGAGCCCTTCGTGATCCGCCACCGGAAGGCAATTCTCTTTCTCACGGCGGCCTTGTGCCTGGCCGGCGGCTACGCCGCCTACGTGATGCCGGCGTCCGTCTTCCCGCAGACCGATTTCCCTCGGGTCGCGATCCTCATCGACAATGGCGTGATGCCGGCTGATGAGATGATGGCCACCATCACCCGGCCGGTCGAAGAGGCGATGAAGAACATCCCCGGCACGGTCAACATCCGCTCGACCACCGGCCGAGGCTCCGCCGTCGTCAACGTGTTCTTCGATTGGTCCACCGACATGGTCCAGGCCGAGCTTTACGCCCTCGGTCGTTTGGCACAGATTCGCGGCACGCTGCCCGCCACCGCCCAGTGCGCCGTCCACCGTCTCACCTTCTCGGCCTTTCCCATCATCGGCATCAGCCTCACCAGCAAGACCCGCAGCATCACGGATTTGTGGGAGACCGCCCGCTACGACCTCAACCCCCGTTTTCTGCGGATCAAGGGCGTGGCTCGGGTGAACATCGTCGGCGGCCGGGTGCCGGAGTACCACGTGGTGGTCGATCCGGTCAAGCTGGAGTCCTATCATCTGACGCTCGATCAGATAAGCCGGGCCTTGGCCAGCACCAACCAGTACACCTCTGCGGGGATGCACGAGGAGAACCGACAACTCTACCTCGCGATCGTCGATAATCGCCTGCACAACCCAGCCCAAATCGAAAACGTCGTGGTGGCCTGGTCGGGCAACTCGGCCATCCGGGTGCGCGACGTCGCCGCCGTGCGGCGCGGTTCCGCCCCCCAATTCAAGATCGTCACCGCGGAGGGGTCGGAAGCTGTACTGATGAACGTCTTCAGCCAGCCCGACAGCAACACGGTGGCCATCGCCGCCGCGCTGCACGAGGAACTGAAACGCATGCGCCAGGGACTCCCGCCGGACATGAAGCTGACCTTCTTTTACGATCAATCGCTGTTCGTCAAAGAAGGCGTGCGGAGCGTCTGGGAGAGTATCATCGTCGGGTTGATCCTGTCGATCATAATCCACTACTTGTTCCTGCGGAGCATGACCGGGGCATTTGTCGTCGGCATTGGCATTCCGGTGACGGTGCTGGTGACGCTGGTGGTAGCCCGCGCTTTTCACCTGGGTTTCAATCTGATGACCTTGGGCGGCATCGCGGCGGCCATCGGCATGGTCATTGACGACGCGATCGTGGTGGTGGAGGCGATTCACACGAAACTGGCGGCCGGACATTCATCGTCGCGGGCAATCCGCGGAGTCGTTCACGAAGTCGGCCCCGCGCTGGTAGGCAGTACCCTCACACCGGTGGTGGTCTTCATCCCCCTGGCGTTCCTGGACGGGCTGGCTGGGGTCTTCTTTCGGGCCTTGGCCCTGACGATGGTTTCTTCGCTGTTGATCTCGCTATTGGTGGCGATCACGTTCACCCCGGCCCTGGCGGAGCGATTGATGCGTCACCGAGGCGGGCCGGCGCAGGACGAGTTGGCCCAAGGTGGTCGGATTCTGGGCGCTATCATCGCCGCCTACGAATGGGTCGTACGGCGCGCCCTGCGTCATCGCTGGGCGGCGTTGGCTTGCACGGCGGCAGTCGTCGTTGCAGGCATTCTCATCTACAACCGGCTGCAAACCGACTTCCTCCCCCCACTGGAGGAGGGGGCCTTTGTGCTCGACTACTATTCCCGACCGGGCACGAGCCTCTCGGAAACCGACCGGATGCTGCGGCACGTCGAGCGGATTATGCTGGACACCCCCGACGTGGAAAGCTTTTCGCGGCGAACGGGTGCCTCCTTGGGGTTGGAGGTCGCTGAGCCGAATACGGGTGACTTGCTGGTCAAGCTGCGGCCCGGTCGCAAGCGTTCAACCGCGGACGTCATCGACGAGCTGCGGGAGAAGATCAACAACGCCGAGCCGGCCCTGCACACGGATCTTCACGGCGTCTTGGGCGACTTGATCGGCGACCTCACCTGGTCGCCCAAACCCTGCGAGATCAAGGTCTTCTCCAACGACCCGGAGGTGCTCAAGAAGTACGCGGAGCAGATTGCGGATACGATCGAGAAGATGCCGGGCGTGGTGGACGTGGAACCCGGCATCGTGGTGGCCGGTCCGTCGATGTGTTTCCGCGTCCACGGCGACGCGGCCGCGCGGCTGGGGCTAACCCCCGCCGACATCGGCACCGCCCTGCGGACCAGCCTATTGGGCAATGTGTCGAGTTACTTACTCCAGGGCGACCGCACGGTGGGCATCCGCGTCCTCTCGGCCCCCGCATCGCACGACCGGGTGCAGCACATCCGCGAAACTCCCATCCGCTCGCCGCAGGGCACCTCCGTCACCCTGAACGACCTGGCCGACGTTCAATATCAGCCCGGCATCCTGGAAATGGAGCGGGAAGACCTGCGGCAGCTCGTGGCCGTCTCGGCGCGGTTTACGGGCATGGACCTGGGCACGGGCATCCGCAACATCCAGGCGCAACTGGCCAAAACGGTCCAACTCCCGCCGGGGGCGACCCGATCTTTTGGCGGGCTCTACCAGCAACAGCAGGAATCGTTCAAGAACCTCACCTTCGTGCTCTTGACGGCCATCTTCCTGGTGTTTGCCGTGCTCTTAATCGAATTCCGCTCGTTCATCCAACCCTTGGCGATCGTCCTTGGTGCGGTCTTGGCCCTGTTCGGCGTGGTGGCGGCCTTGGGGATCACGGGAACCTCGCTCAACATCGTCTCCTTCTTGGGGGCAATCATCGGCGTGGGTATCGTCGCCAAGAATGGCATCCTGATGCTGGATTTTGTCGAACACCTTCGCGATCGCGGCTACTCGATGTTGGAGGCCCTGGTGCAATCCGGGCGCCGCCGGCTCCGTCCGGTGCTGATGACCTCAGTGGCGACTTTTATCGGACTGTTGCCGTTGGCCTATGGCATCGGTGCAGGGGCCGACTTGTTGCGTCCCTTGGCGATCGCCATCATCGGCGCGCTGTTCATCTCCTTGCTCTTGTCTTTGATTGTCACTCCCGTGTGCTACTACGTGATGGCGCGACTGCTGCGGCTTGACAAGCCGCAGGCCGCTGCGGTGGCACTGAGCGGGACACCGGATGGGCAACTACAGCTACAGGCGGAGAAACAGTCACAGGGAGCCATCCATGGTCAGGCTTGATGCGATGGTAGGGTGGGTCGAGCGCAGCCAGCCCCACGGGCACCGCCTTGGGTTCTCTCGGTGGGGCTGGCTGCGCTCGACCCAGCCTACAGCTACGGTTGTGTTCGTCCTGGTCGGCTTGGCGGCCGTCGCCCTTACGGGCTGCCAGAAAGCTGCCCCCGAGGTGGCCGCCGAAGAAAACAAGCTGCCCAAAGAGCCGGTAGCGGTGCGGGCGGTGAAGGTGGAACGGACCAGTTTGAAGCCCTCGATCGACGTGGTGGGCAGTCTCGTGGCCATCCCCGAAAAGTCCGCCTCGATCTCGCCGCAGATTGCCGGTTGGGTCGACAAGGTGACAGTCGTCGAGGGCGGCCGAGTCCGCGCCGGCGACGAACTGCTGCAATTGGACAGCCGGTTGGCAGAGGCGGCCTACGCCAAAGCTCAAGCGATCGTGGACGAGAACGCAGCCATCCTCGAACAGTTCAAACACGGCCCACGTGCGGAGGAAATCGAGGTCGCCCGCCATGACGCCCATAAGATGGAGGTGGCGGTGGGCGCCTTGCGTAGCGAGATCGGAGCCCTCAAGAGCCTCCAGGCCCGCGGCGAAGTGTCGCCAGTCCAGTTCCAGAAGGTCCAGTCCTCGCTGCAGGCAGCCGAGGCTGACTTCGCCTCGGCGGTCGCGCGGCGGAAACTTCTGGAGGCGGGCACCCGCCCGGAACAGATTGCCGAGGCCGAGGCCCGTCTGAAAGCTGCCCAGGCGGACCTCGCCACCGCCAAACTCAACTTGGGATTGTGCAAGATCACCAGCCCGATCGACGGGGTCGTCACGCAGCTTGCCGTGCGCCAGGGCATGTACGTGGACCGCACGGTGAACGTCGCCACGGTGGTTGATCTGTCGAAGCTGTTCATGCAAATTCGCATCCCCAGCGCCTATTTGGCCAAAGTGGATCCGGGTGCCGCGGTCGAGGTCCGGCTCGTCTCGCTGCCGGATAAAGCGTTCCAGGGCCGAATCGCACGGATTGGCGCCCACGCCGACCCGACCACCGGCGATGTGGACGCCGTGGCCGAGGTCACCAATGACGGCGGCCGGCTTCGCCCCGGCCTGGCCTGCCGCGGTCGCGTGTGGTTGCCGGAAATCGGCAATGCGGTCGTCATTCCGGCCGCTGCGGTTGCCGACCGCTCGGGCACGCCGGTGGTCTCCGTCATCCGCACAGGCAGAGCTTTCGAGATCGAGGTAAAGCTGGGAGTTCGAACGCAAGACCAGACCCAGGTGCTCGCCGGCCTGACCCCCGCCGACACCGTGATCACCGAAGGCGGTTATGGTTTGCCCGACGGCTGCCCCGTTCGAGTGCTTGGCAGCGGCGACCAACTCAAGGGCGTCCGCCCGAAGCAGTAGACTCCCCGGGCAGATCCAGGATCCCAAGATCTTGTCAATCATGTCTGAGCAACCGAGTGCCACAGATCATTGGGGCACCGGTCATTGGGGTCTGGCGATCTTCGCCGCCGTTCGCTATACTTCCGGATATGATCCAGGCACCGCTTTTGGCCGCGATGGTCTGCGTGTGCGGCATTCGTGCCAGATTGGTGCCTGAACCTATCCCAATCGAATTGAGGTAGACATACGCAACTTAGCGTTCCGTAAAAACTTGCGGGAGTAACTCAGTGGTAGAGTGCTAGCTTCCCAAGTGGCGACTTAGATTCTCATAAATCGCCGTAAGTCCTTATCTATCGGTCACTTCTGACCGCGAAAACTCGGCGAATTCTTGTCCCTGATAGAGCATTTTGCAGCCTTTTGCGAGGGTTCCAGGGACGAACAGGGACAGGGGCACACCGGGGGCTGGCTTGACAAAACTTGCGGACCTGCTACTTTGTGGGTAGCTCTTTGAAAAGCCATAGTTCTCCCTTCTCGGGCGTGTGTCCAACACGTCCCATGCCGGACGCGCCTAGGCCATCCAGCACGTGACGTTTCATTGGCCCGTAAAAGTGGAGGTTACAACATGGTAGCAGCCGCGCTACACACCGCGGGAGCGATGCTCCTAATCGCAATTGGCATTCTGCAAATTGCGTGTGGGGTTGTCAAACTGCTGAGGTAATCGAGCCCTGAAAGGAGGAATGCGGAAGGGGCTCATGGGTTCAGGCACACAGAGGCACCAACGCGACCAGGTATCGCCATTTCTGAAGATCAAGGGCGAACACGGCCCACAAAACACAGGCAACTACAATGCGGACAGACGGGGCGTTCACAGACGGTCTCCATGAACGCCTGGTACTTCAGTCTGTCCCATTTCAGGACTCGACTAAGACTTGACTACTAGGAGACCAGGCTATAGCTAGGCCAGCAGGAACGGCCACCCTGCTGGCCTTTATCTTTGTCCGTTGCCTAAGCACTTTTGCGCTGGGGTGAATAGTTACTTGGTTGGAGGGTAGTTTGAAATGGACCGTTGGAAAGAAGTCGAAAGAGAAATCGAGAACTTCCGAAGATTCCTTTACGCTGATTTTCCGGCCCTCCCGGTCACGGAGGGATACGATGATAGCGATTACGACTATGAAAGACACTGCTACGGGCCGTTGTGGGAGTCAAGGAAAGGTACTGGGCTGTACCAACAGCAGGGCGTATATCTCTACTATGACGGAATGGGCAATCTGCTTTACGTTGGCAAGACGAGGGTTTCTTTTGCCAAAGAAATGTTTAAGGCTTGGGAAAGAAGTGGTCTCAAAGGACGGGCAAGGTATATCGACTTGGTTCCGTTCGACAAATACGCTTTTCTCTGTCCAGCGCTGGAGGATTATCTCATTTGTCGCCTAAAGCCAATCGGCAACAACCAGGGATGCGAAAATGACGCACCTGAGCGCGCGTGCGGGGCGCAATACGGGGATATAGAGCGCAAAATCTGTGGTGGTTGAAGAGCCAATGAGTAATTCCACACTCATTCTAAATCTGGTTCAGTCAGTGGGTGTAATCTGCGCCCTCTTGTTCACTGCGTACCAAATCCATTTGCACACACGAGAGCGGAGATTCCAGAACTATCTTGGTGCCTCTCTCCGTGGCCTCGACTTAGCGAAGATGCTGGTCGAGAACAAATCGCTCCGTGTCCTTTACGAATACTCGTCGGACAAGTTGGAGAAGAAGTACGAAGACCTCACGGACGATGAAAAAGCGCTTGTTTATTACTGTGACCTTATCATCTTCCTCTGTGAGACCGTGTGGGTTGCCCACTATGAACGGTGGGTAGATGCAGATGAATGGTCGTACTGGAAGAAATGGACTGACGACCTTATGCACTCAAGATACTTTCGTTGGACGGTGAATTGGGTAAGAGACGACTATGAGCCGGAGTTCATTGCCGCCCTTGAGGCGCGGGGCACGGCGTCAAGGGAAAGCTGAATCCTAGGTTTTGTCGGGAAACTGGTATTTTCTTGTTCTGAGGATTTGTGGACAATGATGCCTCGACCCTAACTACGGAGGCAAGGGATGACGAGACATCA
>JAJYGU010000207.1 GCA_021784975.1 Planctomycetota bacterium | reverse complement strand
GTAGCCTTCGCAACTGAAGGCGAAGACGTTGATCCCCAGCTTCTCCTTCATTTCGCGGGCCACGGCGTGGACGTCGTCGCCGATCAGCCCTACCGGGCAGGTCGAAAACACGGCAATGGCCTTGGGATGGAAGATGTCGAATGCCTCTTGGATGGCCGTCCGCAGCCGCTTGACCCCGCCGAAGACGATGTCCTCCTCCTTCATGTCGGTGGAGAAGCAATAGGTCATGAAGTTGTCGTCGTCCTTAGTCGGCGGCCGGGTCTGATTCCGTCGGGTGAGCCAGGAGTAGAAGCCGCAGCCGATCGGGCCGTGGGTGATGTTCACGATGTCCCGCGTCGGCCCCAGCACCACGCCCTTGCAGCCGGCGTAGGTGCAGCCCCGCTGTGTGATGATGCCGGGAATGGTACGCACATTGGCGGTGATCTCCGGGGCGACGGTCTCCGGGTCCTTCTGGTTGACCAGGATCTGCGTTGACCGTTTGCGGGCAACCTTGGTTGGATAGACTTTCAACAGCTCCGCCCGAGCCGCTTCGGCGGAGACGGAAGCCGCAGCAGTTGAAGAAGTGTCCATGATAGCACGTTCGCATTTCGAATCGGGTGGCACGCCCTCGTAGGGTTCCCTCTTGGTTCTTCACTCCATCGTTTCATCCACCGCCAGGTCGTCGCGTTCGCCGGTGCGGAGGCGGACCGCCTCGCGGACCGGCAGGACGAAAATCTTGCCGTCGCCGGGGTTGCCCGTCTGGTTCACGTCGATGATCGTGCCCACCACGCGGGGCACCAGCCGGTCGGGCACGACCACAATCAGCATCCGCTTGGGGACAAGCTTCGGACCCGGCCCCAACTGGCAGATGGCCTCTTCGCGGCCCTCCTGGGCGCCCTGGAGGAGCAGGTAGTCCACCTTCCCCTTGCCGCGGCCCACGACCTTGCGGGCGGTGAACGAGGCCACTCCCGCCTCGACCAGCGCCTGCTTGGTCTCGTTCATGCGGTTCATGCGGATTACCGCCACAACTTCCTTCACCATTTGTTTCCCTCCTGTCGTGCATTAGGAGAACCTCCCCTCTCCCCGTTTGAGAGGGGCAGGGGGTGAGGGCGTGTCGGACGACACCCGGTCGATTTCGATTGGTCGCTCCAAGAGCCCTCACCCTGACCCTCTCCCAAAGGGAGAGGGGGCCCTTTGCAATCAAGTCCCGGTGTTCACGCCGACGCGCACGTCGTCGCCGGCGTCGTCTCCACATCCTTCCGCCCCGAACTGACCGTATACACTTCGTCGACCGACGAGATGAAGATCTTGCCGTCGCCGTAGGCCCCTTTTACGCCGCTGCGGGCCGACTGCATGATGACCTTCACCACGTCGTCCTTCTCTTGCTCCTTCACCACCGTAAAGATCATTTCCTTGGGCAGCTCGTCGTAGGTGACCTCGCCGATCTTCATACCCCGCTGCTTGCCGCGGCCATACACGTCCATCTTCGTCACTGCCGGAAAGCCGGCCTCCATCAGGGCGGCCAGGACGTCGTCGGTCTTCTCCGGCCGAATAATCGCACGGATCATAATCATTGCAAGGCTCCCTCACACTCCGACCAAACCGAAATCCATCAACAGCGATTCGAGCTGCGGAATTGTCAGCGGCTTCGGAATCACGAACATTTCGTTGTGGTCGATGGCCCGGGCCAGCTTGCGATACTCTTCCGCTTGCGGGCAGGCGGGGTCCCACTCGATCACCGTTTTCTTGTTGATCTCAGCCCGCTGCACGTCGTTGTCGCGGGGCAAGAAGTGGATCATCTGCGTGCCGATGCGGTGGGCCAGCTCTTCGATCATTTCCCGCTCGTTGTCGACCTTGCGGCTGTTGCAGATCAGCCCGCCGAGCCGCACTCCGCCCGCGTTGGCGTACTTCAGAATGCCCTTGCAGATGTTGTTGGCCGCGTACATGGCCATCATTTCGCCGGAGCAGACGATATAGATCTCTTGGGCCTTGCCTTCGCGGATCGGCATGGCGAAGCCGCCGCAGACCACGTCGCCCAGCACGTCGTAGAACACGTAGTCGGTGTGGGTGCTCTCGTCGTAGGCCCCAAGCTGCTCCAACAGGTTGATCGAGGTGATGATGCCGCGGCCGGCGCAGCCCACGCCCGGCTCCGGGCCGCCGGACTCGGTGCAGCGGCAGTCGCCGAAGCCGTCGCGGCAGATGTCGTCCAGATCGACCTCTTCGCCCTCTTCGCGGAGCGTGTCGAGCACGGTCTTCTGGGCCAGCCCGCCTAGCAAAAGCCGGGTGGAGTCGGCCTTGGGGTCGCAGCCGACGACCATCACTTTGCGTCCCATTTCGGCCAAGGCGGCAACGGTGTTCTGGGTCGTAGTCGACTTGCCGATGCCGCCCTTGCCGTAGATTGCCACTTTCCTCATGCGATCAACTCCTCACGCGGGCTTTGCCCGCGGGCCGGGGGATTAGGGATCAGGGATTTGGGGGTTTGCAACACACGCCACAACCCCGGAGCCTGTACTGCCGGGTGCGCAGTAACTCAGATCATTCATGGAACCGCGTAAATGCAGATGCCGTGCCGAACAGTAGGCAACAGGCGAGCGCCGCGAGGATCAGCCCTCGAAATCCCGTGAAAACAGCCGAAATTTGCCGGAAGATTCGATGCCGCCGCATGGGGTGGCCGTCAGATGAGAAGAAACACAAATGTCGCCAGCGCGGGCTAGTGAACCAGTCCGCCAGCCAAGGACCCTGCGCAATCCCGTATGCCTGATAGGCTTAGGGCACCGCGCGACAAGAATGTCACTTTGGCGGTGCAAAGGGAAGTGATTGTCGCGCGTGCCATAGGCCCCACCCCTTGTGGTAAGCGTCCTTGGGCCGCTTCAAACCCTTGCGACATACAGGCCGGGCATGGGCTCGTCATCCTTGGCGGCCGTCCAAAAACAAGTTGGGGACTGTCCCAATTTTCGTCCGACGAAAATGGGACTGTCCCCTTGGCGAAAGTGGAAGTTGTTGCTGGACGGCCGCTAAGCGCAGCGAAGGGCCTACGTTGCTCCATCAGCAGGCCAGATTCTTCGCTGCGCTCAGAATGACAATCCGCCCGTGATCGGGCACCACCAGCTTTTCAGTCCAGGCTGTCGTCCGGATTCCCGCTGTCGGGGCGAGCATCCTTGCTGCCGCCATCGGGGGGGTCGGTGTTGGTCGAGCCGCTGTCCGGATTGTCGCTTTCGGAGTGCGTGTCTTTGCTGCTGCCCGACGGGTCAGTGCTGGCCGAACCGCTGCCGTCCTTGGGGTCGGTGCTCTTGCTGCCGGAAAGGTCGGGTGAGTTGTCCCCCTTGCTGTCGTTCTTTTCGCCGACACTGGACGGGTCGCTATGGTCGATCGAGTTGTCTTTGAGCGTCGCGGTCTTGGAATCGGTCGAAAGGGTGACGATCGGCTTATCCGCATGGAGGTCAGTGCGGTCGCGCACACTGGTTGTCGCGGAGATGGGATCGGCACCGGACGGATCGAGGTGCTTGCCGTTGCCCTGCGCGTGGAAGTTCCCGCCTGGGTCCGCCTTGGCCACTTCGACGGTTTCGCCCGGATCGTGGCGAACCAGGGCCGCGTGGGCCCCGCCGGCCACCAGGTCGACCGCCAGCAGGCGGCGGTTCTCCAGGGCCTCGAACTTCAGCGATCGGCCGAGGGCGTTACGGTGCTTGAGAGACATGGTCTTCATGATACGGTTCCTTCACTGAGAAAGCTTGGTCATTTGCCGGCTCGGGTCCTGATCGACGAATCAGTCCGCCAGCGGCGGATCGGCAAAGCAATAGGCGCGCCACAAGCGGCCCAAAGACCGGAGAATGCTCAGAACCTGTGTTCGGGCAATGAGTTGCACGCCTGACGTGGTCAACGGCCGGGGCGAAGCCACGGGGCGCGGAGTTGGTGGAGCGGTGCGCCGCTGCCCGGTCAGCGACAAGAACTGCCCAGGCCGGTGACGCCGGCTAACCCACATTATTCATGCCTCCGGATGTGCACCCCGCAGGGTGCGTAATCGCAACCCGAAGCGTAAGCGAGGCTAATGAATTCGTTCAAGCTATTCCGCGCGGCCCCCGACTCTTGTGGTCGTCCTCGCTTACGCTTCGGGTTACGACGCGGCACTGGATGATCCGGGCTAGTCCGCGTCAGCCGCGCCACGCACGATCTTCAACTCTTCCAACCGCGTGCGGAGCGTGCGGCGATTGATGCCCAGAATGCGGGCCGCCTGGGAGAGATTGCCGCCGGAATGTTCGAGCACCCGTGTCAGCAGGTGGCGCTCCGTCAGCGCTGTCCACTCAGCGAACAGCGCCTCCGTTCCGGCGGCCAGGCGTTCCTTCAGGAAGCGGTCCCAATCGCCCGGTTCGGCAGCCGGTACAGCTGCCGCCTCGCCGCGCACGCCAGGCGGCAGGAATTCGACGGCCAGCACGGGCGCCGTGGCACACAGCAGCAGTTGCTTGATCACGCTTTGTAGCTCGCGCACATTGCCCGGCCAGCGGTAGCCGCGCAGGGCCTCATGCACTTCGGGGGCGATCTCGCGAATTTCCTTGCCCATCTCCCGGCCGAAACGCCGCGCATAGTGCTCGGTGAGCAAGCGGATGTCGCCGCCGCGGTCGCGAAGCGGCGGGAGGCTGATTGTGAATACGCCCAGCCGATAATAGAGGTCGGGGCGGAAATCCCCGGCCGCGGCCATCTGCGCCAAGTCGCGATTCGTGGCGGCGATCACCCGCACGTCGGCGTGGATCGTCTGGCTTCCGCCCAACCGCTCAAACCGCCCGTCTTGCAGGAAGCGAAGCACCTTGGCCTGGGTCAGCGGCGACATATCGCCGATCTCGTCGAGGAACAACACGCCGCCGCTGGCCTGCTCGAACCTGCCGATCCGCGTGCGCTCCGCCCCGGTGAAGGCCCCCTTCTCGTGGCCGAACAATTCGCTTTCCAACAGCGTTTCGGGGATGGCCGCGCAATTGACGGCCTGGAACGGGCTGCCTGCCCGACCGCTGTGTTGGTAGATGGCCCGTGCCACCAACTCCTTGCCCGTGCCTGTCTCGCCCTGGATGAGCACTGCCACCTCCTGCGGGGCGACCCGGCCGATGGCCACGTACACTTCCTTCATCCCCGGTGAGCGGCCCAGCAGGACATCGCCCGGCGCGTCCCCCGGCAGTTCCTCGGCGATGGTCGCCGGGACGCGCATCATCCGGCTAATGCGGAACGCCTTGGCCACCAGTTGGCGGACTTCGGGCAGTTCCAGGGGCTTAAAAAGGTAGTCCAAGGCGCCTAGTTTGACGGCCTGGATCGCCTCCTCGGTGCCCGCATGGCCGGTGATGAAGATGATCGGCACGCTGGCGTCGATCTCTCGGATGCGCCGAAACGCCTCCAAGCCGTTCATGCCCGGCATCTCAACGTCCAATACAATCGCGTCCGGCCGTTGGCGCTCGACCAGGCCGATGCCGTCGGTCGGGTCCGGCGCGGTCAGCAACGTGACCTCGGGCTCCTGGAACACGCGGCGAAAGGCGTGCAGGATAGCCGGCTCGTCGTCAACCACTAAGAGCGTAGGCATGGACGGTCAAGGATCCGCGTCAAAACAAGGTGGTCAAGTTTTCCAATGCGAATCCGAAGCACCAAATCCCAAATCCCAAACAAATCTGAAGCTCGAATGCTCAACGGAAGCCACCGTTGGCGGCGTTTGGGAATTGGAGATTTGAGCTTGTTTGAGATTGGGAGCTTCGGATTTCGGATTTCTGCGCAACAAACATCGTCTGTCTATTCCGACGGGGCGCCCACGGGGCTGACGGGTCGGGGGCGCAGGGGCAGTTGCAAGACGAAGCAGGCCCCCCCTTCGATGCCGCTCTGCACGTCTAGGCTGCCGCCATGATCTTCGGCGATCCGTCGGGAAATGGCCAGCCCCAGGCCTACGCCCTTCTCTTTGCTGGTGGCAAAGGGTTGGAACAGCTTGCCTTGCATCGAGGCGGCGATCCCCGGCCCGGCGTCACGGACGGCAAGTTCCACGCGGCCGTCGCGCGGGTGGATTTGGATCTCCAGGGTGCCGCCTTGGGGCATCGCATCCAGGGCGTTGAGGGCCAGGTTCAGCAGCACCTGCTGAATCTGCCCGGCATCGGCTTCAACCTGAATCCGTTCGGCGGGCGGTTCGAATCGCAACTGCACGTTCTGTGGCCCCGCCCGCCCCTCCACTAGGGCAAAGGTCCGCTGCACCAAGGCCGTCAGATCGACGGGTTTGCGTTCGGGCTTGGGTGGGCGAGCGTAGTCGAGGAAGGTCTGGAGACAATGCTCCATGCGGCGAATCTCGCCTTCGATGACTTGCAGGTCCTCCGGGCTCAAGCTCCGCGCCTCGCCGCCTTCCCGATTGGCCTGGACCAGCATCTTCACCGAGGTAAGCGGGTTGCGAATCTCATGGGCCACCCCGGTGGCGAGTTGGGCAACGTAGGCCATCTGTTCGGCGCGGAGCGTCTCGCGCTCGCGCCGCCGCTGTTCGGTTCGGCTCCGCTGGACGGCCAAGGTGATCTCGATGGCGATGTCTTGGAGAAAATGAACTTCATCCTGTGTAAAGTTCCGTGGCTTCGCGGTATAGACGCCGATCAGACCGAACGGGCGGTCGTCTCCTTGGATCACCACGCAGATGCCGCTCCGTACGCCGTGTTCGAGAAGCAGCGGCGAACAACGGCCGCAATGTTCCCGCGCCTTGCCCTGGCGATAGGCCTGGCAAGGAAAGGGCGTGCCTTCGGCCGACGGCTCCAGGGCGGCGTTCCAGGTAGACTGCCCCACCGCCCCCTTACGCCAGCCCACGCCCGCCCTCAACAGCCGGCTCGTGTCGTCGGGCAGCACTTCCCAGATGCCCGCGAAATTGGCCCGCAGCGTCGCGGCCAGGCAGCGCACCGCCTCTTCCAACAACTGGGGAACTTCGGCGCACGCCAACGCCCGCCTGCCAAACTCGAAGGCGGTCGCCTGCTGATGGGCGCGGGCATTGCGTTCCGTCTCGGCCTGCCGCCGCTCCGACATCAGCCACCAGAACACCGGGGCGCACAGCAGCGTCAGCAACACCGCATCCGGCAGCGACGCCCACCGCGGATCGAGGTTGGCGGGAAACACCTCGGGCAGAACCAGCATCACGCCCAATTCGATGAACAGGACGACCAGCAGCACCGCCAGGAAAACGCGCAGCGAAGACATAACCTGTTTCCCCGTTGGGCGGGGGACTCGCTCATTTTCGGGCGCCCCGAGGGGACAGTCCCCGTGAGCGATTACAACCTGCCAGTTCGCCGTCCCTACCGACAATACTAGCGGACCAGGCAACCCCACCCGACAGCGAACGCCGATGGCCAACGGCCTTCCCTCCCGCGTCGATTTCGCCCCGGTAGGGGCGATTGATAGTAGCCCGGCGATTCATCGCCGGGTCCAAATCGTCAGAAGACCTCCTTCGTCCCGTAGGGACGATTGAAAATGACCTCTGGATGAAGCGTTGCGCTCGCGCGTCCCTACGGGACGCAAGACTCATCCACTTTCCCAGCACCGAGGTACTGGGCTACTATCGGCCGTCCCTACGGGACGAATTCGGCCTCCGCTCGGTCTTATCAATGGCAGCGGCCAGTTCGTCGGGGTCCGTCGTCTTGGCCACCAGTTTGCCGGCGGGATCGAGGAGCCAATAGGCCGGCACGCTGGATACTCCGGCGGCGCCGGCGGCGGCCAGCCGGCCTTGCTGCCAGGGCAGGTCGAACCGCTTGAGCGCCCCGTGCCACGCCGCCGCATCCTCATCCAGCGACAGGCCGAGCATGGCCACGCCGCGGGCAGAGTATCTCTCGTGCAATT
>JAJYGU010000327.1 GCA_021784975.1 Planctomycetota bacterium | reverse complement strand
CCGCAAGCCGCTGGTGGATATTAGCACGGCATTGAGCCTCACGGTCGCAGCGTCGTCGCCCATCAGTCGGCCTTCAAGGACGGCGAACTCATGAGGATACCGCAGTTCAAAGCCATCGATCACGCATGAATCTCGGCCTGACCGGTCTTGATCTCGGAGTTTTTGCAGCCTACCTGTTGGCGGTGCTGGCCGTCGGCATGTGGGCGGCACGATGCGGCCAGAGAACCAAACGCGACTATTTCCTCTCCGGCGACAAGCTCCCCTGGTGGATGATCGGCGGCAGCATCGTGGCCTCGAACATCAGCAGTCATCATCTGGTGGGCGTGATGGGAACCGCCTACCAACGGGGCTTCGTCTCCATGGTCATCGAATGGGGAGCCATCCTTCTCGGCTTCAACGCCTTACTGTGGATCTTCCTGCCCTTCTACCTCCGCAACGGTTTCTACACCATGCCGGAGTTCCTCCAGAAGCGGTTTGGCACGGCCGCCCGGACCGCCTACGCTG
Organism: Planctomycetota bacterium; assembly: GCA_021784975.1. Taxonomy (GTDB): domain Bacteria; phylum Planctomycetota; class Planctomycetia; order Pirellulales; family Thermoguttaceae; genus JAJYGU01. The sequence continues at coordinate 7,310 of JAJYGU010000327.1, read as the reverse complement.
CCTTGGTGCTGCTGACCTACGTCTTCATCGAGGTCAGCGCGGTGCTGTATCTCGGGGGGTTGGCCCTGCATAGCATGCTGGGAATGGATATCCGCTGGAGCGTGGTTGCGGTGGCCTTGGCGACGGGGGCCTACACCATCGCCGGCGGTCTTCGCGCCGTGGTCTGGACGGAGATGCTCCAACTGGCCGTGTTGTTGATGGGCGGAATTGCCCTGGCGGCCGCTACGATCGTTAAGGCGGGCGGATGGTCGGCGGTGGCGGCCACCTCCGCCGACTGGCACATGTTCATGCCTGCCAATGACCCCGACTTTCCCTGGACGATGTACCTGGGGGGCGTGGTTTGCATCAGCGTCTTCTATTGCGCCGCCAACCAATTCATCGTGCAGCGGACCCTGGCGGCCAAGAACGAATGGCATGCCCGCATGGGCGTGGTGTTCGCCGATTACCTGAAGTTCCTCATGCCGTTGGTGATTATTGTGCCGGGGCTATTGGCTCCCAAGCTGTTTCCACGCCTGGAACGGCCCGATTTGGTATTCCCGACGCTGGTGGAGAACCTCTTGCCGCCGGGATTGGTGGGCCTGGTCATGGCGGCGTTGATCGCCGCGGTGATGTCGCATGTCTCGGGCGCGATCAATTCCTGCACCACCATTGCCACCATCGACTTCTATCTCCCCTTTGTGAACCGGCGAGCTTCAGAAGCCCAGGCGGTCCGTTTTGGCCGGATGGCGGGGATCGCGGTGGTCCTGCTGGGGATTTACTGGGCCGACGTGCTGGTTTCCCACAAGGACAAGCCGGTATTCCTCTACTTGCTGAACGCCTACGGATATTTCACGCCGGGCATCGCCACCATGTTCCTGTTAGGAATCCTCTGGAAGCGGACCACGCACGCCGGGGCAATGGCCGCCGGTATGCTTACCATCCCCCTGTCGTTGACCATTGAATGGTTTTTCCCGAAGATGCCGTTCTTCAACCGAACGGGCATCGTCTTTTGGGTCTGCATGGCGGCCTGCGCCAGCGTCAGCTTGCTGACCGATCCCAAACCCGATGCGGAGCTGGTCGGGTTGATATGGAATAAAGAAAGCCTGTTCCTGCCGGTGGAACAACGTAAGCAATCTACGACCCTTCGAAGTCCGCTGCTGTGGTGGGCGATCGTCACCGTGGCGGTGCTGGTCTTCTATCTGCGATTCCCGTAATTCCCGTGACTGAACCTTAACAGGAGATACTACACTGTGGACGGACGCGAAATTCGATTGAAGCGACTGCTGGGCAACGGCCGGACGGTGGTCGTGGCCATCGACCACGGCATGTTCGACGGGCCGATCCCGGCCATGGAGGATCTGCCGGCCACGGCCGCGAAGATCAATCCGCTGGTGGATGCGGTGCTGCTGGCGCCCGGCATGTTGCGTCACTGCAACCGCATCTTCGCTGGCCCCAAACGCCCCTTGGCTGCCGTGCGGCTGAATTGGAACACGGTCTATTGCTTCCATTGGAACTATCGCCAGGCGACGAGCGTCTACGGCTACAAAGTGGAAGACGCTCTGCGGGAAGGGATGGACATTGCCCTGGTCTCGCTGACGCTTCAGACCGGCAACGAAGAACGCGACGCAAGAAATGTCGAGGTGTTTTGCAGGCTGACGGCCCAGGCGCATCGGCTGGGCATTCCGGTCATCGGAGAGTATTTTCCCACCGGGCATCTCGACATGACCCCGCGCCAATTGCACGAGGATGTGCGAATCGGCGCGCGGATCGCCGCGGAACTGGGGGCGGACCTGATCAAGACCTTCCACACGGTCGATTTCGCCCAGGTGACCGGCACGTGCCCCGTTCCCATATTGGGGCTGGGGGCGGAGCGGCTGGCCACGCCTTTGGACGCCCTGAAACTGGCGGCCGCGGAGATTCATGCGGGCGCCGCCGGGGTGGTCTTTGGACGCAATGCGATTCAGGTGGCCGATCCCTTGGGGTTTCAGGCTGCGCTATGCGAAGTGGTCAGAAACGACGCCCTGCCGGAAGAGGCAGCCGAGCGGCATAAGTTGGTCTGAGGGGCAACCGTGACGCAACTACCCTTACGTCCGAAGGTCGGGTTGTTGGCGCTGACCCTCGAGCTCTACGAAACCCTGGCGCCCAATCTGCGGCGGCAGCGCGAGCACTGGGTTCGCGGGCAATTGTTGCCACTGCTGCAAAAATCGGCGGATGTCCTTTTCGATGGGGCGGTTTACCGGCGAGAGGATGTCGAGACCAAGGTCCGCGGCTTCGAGGCAGCCGGCGCGGACGCGGTTCTGGTGTTGTTGCTGACCTATTCGCCAAGCCAAATCGCACTTCACCCGCTTCGCTCGACCCGATTACCGATCGTGGTCTGGAATACTCAGGAACTGTGGGCGATCGAGCAAGGTTTCTCGACGGATGCCATGTTGGCCAATCACGGCGTTCACGGGACTCAGGACCTGGCCAACGTGCTCTTGCGGAGCGGCGTGCCGTTCCACTATGTTACTTCGCACAGGAACGACCCCGCTGGGCTGCAAGAACAAGAGGATTTGTTCGCCGCGGCGGCCACGGTGGCAGGTTTGCGGCGGTGCCGACTGGGGCTGATGGGCTACCCGTTTCCCGGCATGGGCGATTTCGCGGTGGATACCAGCCAGTTGGCGGCCAGTTTGGGTTGCTGCTGGGAGTCGCTCTCGGTTGCGGAGCACAACCGCCGGGCTGCCGACATCCCCCAACAAGCCGTCGAGCGCCTCCAGGAAGAATACCGTCAATCGTACGCGCTGGCCGCCGATCTGACGGAGGCCGATTTGGCTGCCGCCGCTCGCGCGGAGTTGGCGTTGCGTTCGGTCGTCGCCGATCGTCGCTTGAACGCGATCAGTTTCCAGTTCATGGCGTTGGGTGAGGACGAACAGACCGAGACACTGCCGTTTGTGGCGGTCAGCCGGATGATGGCCGATGGTATCGGGTTCGCCGGCGAAGGGGACCTGGTGGGAGCGGCGGGCACATGGTTTCTTAACCGCTTGTGCGGCCCGGCGAGTTTCAGTGAAATTTTCACCGTCGATTTTGCCGGCAACGCCGTCCTCTTGAGCCACATGGGCGAGGCCAACGTGGCCTTGGCCCGCCAGGACCGCAAAATTCCCTTGGTCGCCCGTAAAATTCCCATCACCCGCACTCGCGGCCGGCAGCTTGTGTTGGTGGTCAATTTTCAGCCGGGGCCGGCGACCTTGTGTGCCCTGACTCTTGGCCCCCAAGGTCGCTGGCGGCTGATCGTCAGCCGCATGACGATCGACGATTTTGGTCCGATTCCGGGCTTGGACGTTCCCCATTGCAGGGTCAAGAGCGAGCCGAACATCCGCGACTGGCTGACGGCCTATGCACGGGCCGGTGGGCCGCATCATCACGCGATTTGTCCGGGCGACGCTCGCAGCCGTTTGAGGCTGGCCGCCGCCTTGCTGGATGCAGACTACTGCGAGATATAGACATGTATTTGGGCTTCGATTTGGGCACAACGAACGTCAAGGCGGTGGTCATGGACGACCGGCGGCGGGTGGTCGCCACCGGTTCGGCGCCGGTGGACCGCTTTCTTACGCCCGACGGCGGCATCGAGCAAGACATCGAGCAGATTTGGGACGCCACCTGCGATGTTGTCCGCCAGATTGGCCGTCAACTGGATACGGGAGCGATTCGCTCGGTCGGCGTTTCCAGCCAGGGCGGGGCGCTGCAATTGCTCGATGCACAGCAGCAACCGATGGGCCGGGTGATAAGCTGGCTGGACGGCCGCGGCCGACCGTTCGACCAGAAGATCATGCGGGAGTTGGGCGGTGATTTTTTCGCCAGCCACATCGGCTGCCACTCCAGCACGATGACGATCGGACAGCTCTTGCGACTGCGAGCGGAATTGCCCGAGGTGGTCGCGGCCGCCGATTCGATCGGTTTTGTCGGCGATGTGATGGTGGGTCGGCTTTGTGGACGCCGTGCCCACGACCCCACCTCCCTGGCCATCGGCATGCTCTACAATCCGTGGCTTGGTCGCGCCGACCCAGAACTGCTGGTCCGCTTGCAGATCCGCGAAGACCAGTTGGCCGCGTTGCTTCCGGCCACCACGCCGGCGGGAGGGCTCACCGAGGAGGCAAGCCGGCGAACGGGCCTGCGAAGGGGCATTCCGGTTTCACCGGCCATTCACGATCAATATGCGGTGTCGCTCGGCGCCGGTGCCGTCCATGAGGGGGATGTGACGTTCGGCGCCGGCACGGCGTGGGTCTTGTTAGCCATCGGTACCCGCCTGAAGCCTCCCGTTACTCCAAACGCCTTCGTCTGTCCCCATCCGGTGTCGGGACTTTACGGCCAGATGCTCTCGATGCGAAACGGCGGGGCGGCCATCCAGTGGATGTTGGGCATCCTCGGCCGCGGCGCGGCGTCGACCGATGCGGTCGATCGGTGGTTGGCCGAGTCGCCGCCCGGCAGCCAGGGACTATGCTTTTGGCCGCTGCTGGCCGCCAGTGCGGGCACTGACGGCGACGAGGCGCTTGGTGCTTGTCAACCGGGGGGCCGCATTGCCGGCATTACGCTGTCGCATGGGCCCAGCCACCTGCTCAGGGCGGTGGTGGAGGGGCTGGCCTGCGAGCTAGCTCGGCACCTAACGCTGTTGGTCGAAGCCGGCATCCCCGTTCGCCGTTTAACGATGTGCGGCCGCGCGGCGGCAAGTCGCCAGACGCCGCAAATCATCGCGGACGTGACCGGCCAGCCCGTAGTCTGTATCGAAGCGTTCGATACTAGCGCCCTCGGGGCCGCCGTCGTCGCCCAAGCCTTGGTGGAAAAGGACGCCGATCTAGCTCAACTGGCCGACCAATGCCCCTCGATTACAGCCACGTTCCATCCCGGTCCCGATCGAGATGGCTACCAGCGGCTGCTGGAACGATACCTGCAGCCCTTCGCCGCTGAACATGGCAGAACCGTCCCCTTCGATACTCCCGAGCGACAGACAATTCCGCACAGTCCCCCATGAACCCGATCCCGCTATACTATGTTTGGCAGTACAATGATGTTGATCGAGCCTTTTGGCTCGAACACCTTGAGCCTTGGCTGCCGGAACACATTTTTGACGCTCACACGCATATCGACGAGCCGCGATACCGCTTGGAAGCGCTCAGCGAAGAAAAGCGGCGGCAACATTGGTCCAACGAGGTTTGCGAACCGATTGCGGCTGCCGATGCCCAACGTTGCTACGAACTGGTGTTTCCCGGCCGCAAGGTCTCATGTTTGACCTTTGGGATGCCGCTTCCGGAATATGACATTGAGGGCAGCGGATCGAATCTGCAAGAAGAGTGTGCCCGGCGCGGATGGTATCGGTTGGCGGTGGTGCGACCCCAATGGTCGGTGGAGCGATTGGCGGAGGAATTGGATCAACCGTGGGTCGTCGGTGTCAAACCCTACTACGCCTTGATTGGCCCCGACCCGACGAGCCGCGACCGATATTTGGAGGCGAGCATCTTCGACTTCTTGCCGCACCGTCAGTTGGAGCTGCTGAACGATCGCCGCGCCTGGGTGACGCTGCACGTGCCGAGGTCCAAGCGATTGGGGCACCCGGATAATATCGCGGAAATCCGCCAGATTCGGCGACGGTATCCCAAGGTCGTGCTGGTGATTGCGCATTTGGGACGCTGTTACCTGCTGCCGCAAGCCCAACAGGCGCTGCCGCAGCTTGCCGACGACAAAGGCCTTTTTTTCGACATCTCCGCGGTAATGAATCCTGACGTCTTGCACCTTGCCCTGAACGTGCTGGGTCCCAAGCGGCTGTTGTATGGCACCGACAACCCGATTTTCTATATGCGGGGCCGGCGCCAATGGTCGGCTGACGGCTATCTCAATCGCACCAACTACCCGTTCTATTTCAACCGTCACCGCGAACCGCCCGAAGTCGAGGCCGGCTATACCCTGTACATGTACGAGGCCCTAGGCGCGCTCAAACAGGCCTGTCAACGGGCGAGCATGGGACCCGAACAGGTGGAAGCCATCATGCATGGCAACGCGCATCGGTTAATCGAGTCGATTACCACCTGCGATTCTCCCCAGCATTGAGGAACAAGACCATGAATCGAAGCTATAAGCGGCCGTCCAGCAACAATTTCCACTTTTGCCAAGGGGACAGTCCCATTTTCGTCGGACGAAAATTGGGACAGTCCCCAACTTGTTCTTGGACGGCCGCTAAGCTGGCAAGAATGCCGCTCTATGCCGGGCTATTGGTGGGCGTTCTGACTGCCCCGGCGATTGCCGCCGAAAGTGGGGCACGCCCCGTGCGGCGCTATTTCGCTCATCCGGTTGTCGAGGATCGTTACGGCGTCATTGCCCCTTGGTACAAGGGACAAAACGGCCAGTGCGACTTCCGCCTGCGGGTGGCGGCCGAGACGCTCAAGCGCTACCCGTGGGCCGAGCCCCCTTTGGCCGTCATGGCGGCCCCACATTTCGTGTTCAACGGACATTGGAGCATCAAACCCGACGGGACCATTGTCATCGATCCCCATCAGAAACCGTGGGACAACGGCGACGTGGGGCAGCGGTCGGCTAGCTTGCTGACGGGAATGGTGAGCTACTACCGCTATACCGGGGACCCGGCCGCCCTTGGAATCATCGACTTGACCGCGGAGTACGTGCTCGGCTATTGCCAGACGCCGGCCGACCACCCCTGGCCCGGGTTCTTCGTTAGTTGTCCGACGAAAGGCAGGTCCTACGGCCAGGCCGATCCGCACGGCTTCATCCAATTGGACGTGGCCGCATGGGTTGGCTCCGGTCTGGTGTCGGCCTACCAGCTCACCGGCAATCAACGTTATCTTGAGGCGGTCAAACGCTGGGCCGACCTGTTGGCGGAGCATTGCGATCTTCGGCCCACCGCGCCGCCCTGGGACCGCTACGCCAATCCGAAGGACGTAGGCTGGGGCACGCGGATGACCGGCGGCGTTGCTCTGGTTCTTCAGTTCCTCGACGACGTGATCGGGCTCGGCCATCGCGGCCGCGGCGACGCCCTGGTCAAGGCGCGCGCGGCCGGCGAGCGTTACCTCCGCGAAACGCTGCTTCCCCAGTGGAGCCAAGACCCGACCTGGGGCCACCATTTCTGGGACTGGGAGAATCAAACCAATTGCTGTACGGTGCCGAACATGGCGGCGCAGTACATGATGAACCGGCAGACGATCTTTCCCCAATGGCGGAGCGACGTGCGAAACATCCTATCGCTGTTCTTTGCCAGGGCCGGCGTCGATCCGAACTCGGCGGGCGGCCTCTACTCCGGCGCCTGGGCCTTTCCCGAGTCGAGCAGTTGCTGCGGGAAGTCGTTGCAG
>JAJYGU010000047.1 GCA_021784975.1 Planctomycetota bacterium | reverse complement strand
CTCACGGCACACCCTCGATTGTCGCCATTTGAACGGACCGTGCAAGCCCTGATCTTCACGGGCATTGTGCAGGCAATCGTGGTGATGTTTCGAGAGGCGATGCTCCTGCTTGGCGCCGTTTGCCACGTTGGAGATTGGACGGAAAGCGTGTCATTTGTAACTTCGGTGAGTCTTGCCGTCCTTCTCGGTCTCCTGTTCTCGTTGTTGGCAAACAAGAACTGGATTCATGCCACGCTTTGGAGATGCGGTATAACCCAGCGCACATCGTTTCCGTCGGAGTGGTTTAGCGCGTTCACCCAGGAGCGACAACGATTTGTTGTGCTGCACCTCAGGGGAGATCGCCGTCTGTTCGGTTGGCCGTATGAGTGGCCAGATCGCTCCGACGCCGGCCATTTTGTGCTGGAAGAGGCCAAATGGCTCTTGGACGACGGCAAACAGATATTGCTGGATACCGTCCACAGAGTCCTCATTCCTGTACAGGATGTGGAGTTCGTTGAGTTCATTAAACATCAAGCAGAAGTTGACGCAGCCCCACGCGAATTACCCGATCAGGCGTTGCAATGACCGACCACCGGCGTGCCGACGGCCTTTCGCGGGCAGTGGCTCGACAACGGCATAGATTCTGGGCACGAAGCGGGTATAATCTAGGTATCTCTGGTAAATGTCTCTGTGGAGGGCGACATGGGCACGAAGTTTCCGCAACCTTTGTCGAGGCGGCCCGAAGGTAGGCATGTTCAGGGCAGACCGGAATCTACAAGGGGTGCTAATGGCCCAGTCGAGGGCACACAGCGGCCTGCGGCTCCGCCGCCACCGCCGCCGATGAAGAAGTGAACGCCGGATATCGGGGCGATCAGCTCATCGGGCTGCGGCTGGCTACGTCCGCCCGGCGACGGCCATTTCTTCCAGGCCCAGCCGCTTCATCTTCTTGTAGAGGGTGGTGCGATTGATGCCCAGGGCCTCGGCGGTGGCGTTGCGGCTCCAGCCGTTGGCCTCCAGCACTTCGCGAATGATCTGCCGCTCGGGGCTCTCCATCGCCCGCTTCAAGCTCTGGCCGGCCACCGATTCGAGGCTGAGGGCCCCCACGTTCGCCAGGCTGCCGGGCAGGTCGTCGACGCCGACCACCTCGCCTTTGCCAAGCAGTACCGCCCGCTCGATCACGTTCTGCAGTTCGCGGACATTGCCCGGCCAGCGGTAGCGCTGCAGGGCCCGCATGGCCTCCTCGCTGAATCCGGCGACCTTCTTGTGCGAGTCTTCGCACACCTGATGCAAGAAATGCTCAGCCAGCCGAGGGACGTCGGAAACTCGCTCCCGCAGCGGCGGCAGCTCGACGTTGATGACGTTGATGCGATAGAACAGGTCCTGCCGGAAGCGTCCCTCGGCGACCAGCCGCGACAGGTCCTCGTTGGTGGCCAGGATCAGCCGCGTGTCGACGCGGAAGGTCTTGGTGCCGCCGACCTGCTCAAACTCGAAGTCCTGCAGGACGCGGAGCAACTTGACCTGCATGCTGGGGCTGGCGGTGCTGACCTCGTCGAGGAAGAGGGTGCCCTGGTCGGCAAGCTTGAATTTGCCCAGCTTCTCGCCGTTGGCTCCGGTGAATGCCCCGGCCACGTGGCCGAACAGCTCGCTCTCCAAGAGCGTTTCCGGCAGAGCGCCGCAGGCGACTTCGACAAACGACTTGTCCCGCCGGCTGCTGCGGCGATGAATCGCCCGGGCGATCAATGATTTGCCCGTCCCACTCTCGCCGGTAATCAGCACGGTGGCCCGCGTATCGGCTACGCTGTCGATCATGTCGAAGACCCGCAACATGCGGTGGTCGTGGCCCACGACGTGCTCCATGCCGAAACGCATGTCGAGCTGGGCCTTCAAGACCTTGTTCTCTTCCAAGACTTCATGCTGCTTGAGGGCCCGCTGAATGGCCATCAGCAGCTCTTCATCGATCAGCGGCTTGGTGAGGAAATCGAAGGCGCCCTGGCGAATCGCCTCGACCGCCGCCTCGACGGTTCCGTACCCGGTGATCAGGATGACTGCCACGCCGGGGTGATGCGTGCGGCAATGGGCCAAGAGCTCGAAACCGTCGCCGTCACCCAAGTGGATGTCGGCCAGGACGAGATCGTACGTCCGGCGATCAACGGCCGACTTGCCGTCCGCCAGGCTGCTGGCGGTGTCGGTCGGATAACCTTGGTCTTTGAGCCAGTCGGCCATCGAAGCCAAGACTTGGCGATCGTCGTCGACCAGTAAGAGCGTTCCATGTGGTTTCATGTTCGTGATCCCGTCGGCTGGCAGAGCGTGGTCACTCCGGGTTGCGACGACCTAGCACTCGCGGGATGAACCGAAACCTCGAGCGGCTGACCCAACGTCGGCCTTCCACCGGAGGTCGCCGCCGTACCGGCGGCGGCAAAACGTTTCGTTTTGCGCCGTGGACGGGATAGCAGGGTCGGCCCCGCGGACGGGTGCATCCAGCGCGCAGTGGTCGCCAAATATCTACGTCACGGGATGCATGTCGTCAACGCGCCCAAGCAAGTTGGTGCGATCGAGGGAATTGAGGCAATCGCTGCCAGCAATCTAGGGGGTGCTCCGACTACGACCCCTCGATTTGGCCAGTTTCACGGCGTCTATCCCGCTGGATCGGGGGGGCTAACTGGTTGTTTCTGGGGATTACGTCCTGCCCAATAGTGGATTAGAATTACTTTGTTGCCACCCTTCCATGGTATCCAGTTCCAGTCGTATTTGGAGATCGAAATGAGTATTCGGATGTTGGTATGCGATGACCATGAGGTCATCCGAACCGGATTGGCCAGTCTGCTTACCGGAAGCGACATTGAGATCGTCGGTGAGGCGGCCACCGGAAAGGACGCCGTGCGTTTGGCCCAGAAAGACAAGCCCGACGTCATTTTGCTCGATATCCGCATGCCGGACGGCGATGGGCTGTCGACGTTGGAAAAGCTGCGGGCGAAGGTGCCGGAAAGCAAGGTGGTGATGCTCTCCACCTACGACAATCCGACCTATATCGCTCGCGCGGTTGCCTTGGGGGCCGCCGACTACGTGCTCAAGGGATCAAATCGCGAAGCCCTGATCGCCACCATTACCGCGGCGGCCGCCGGCGAGTCTCCCAGCCGCAGCGGGGAATTGAAACGCATTGCCAGCGCGATGCAGGTCCGCCAGGCGGTCGACGACGACGATGTTCCACTAACACAGCGCGAGACCCAGGTGTTGCGACACGTGGCCTTGGGCCTGAGCAACCGGGAGATCGGCTGCTCGCTGGAGATCAGCGTCGAGACCGTCAAGGAGCACGTGCAAAATATCCTGCGGAAGATTGCGGTCAGCGATCGCACTCAGGCGGCAGTCTGGGCGGTGCGCAAGGGTCTGGTGTAAGCGCCGGTCCGGCCCAGTTCGAGATTACTCCGTGCGCCGGGCAGGCCGCGCAATCGTAACCCGAAGCGTTAGCGAGGCCAAGTCTTTCGGCCATCCTCGCTTACGCTTCGGGTTACGATGCGGCCATGAATAATCCGCGCTAGCCCGCCCGCGGGTGCGCTTTCTCGTACGCCTCGCGCAAGGCGGCGGTGCTGACGTGGGTGTAGATCTGCGTGGTCACCAGACTCTTGTGGCCGAGCAGTTCTTGCACGCTGCGGATGTCGGCCCCCCGGTCCAGCAGATGGGTGGCAAAGCTGTGGCGGAGCGAATGGGGGGTGGTGCGACCGTCGAGCCCGGCTTGTCGCAAGTATTTTTCCAGCATGCGGGCGACGCTGCGGGTGGTCAACCTCCCTCCGAATTTGTTGACAAACACCGGCGCGGCCGGGCCGGCTGGTTGGCGGGGGTGCAACTTGCGTAGCGGCAGCCAACGCCGCAAGGCCCGCACCGCGTAAGATCCGATCGGCGCCATCCGCTCCCGGCGACCCTTGCCCCGGACCCGAAGCAGGCCGGCCTCGAAATCAAGGTCGCTGTCATTCAGGCCGACTACCTCACTGACCCGCAGTCCGGCCGAGTACATGGTTTCCAGGATGGCGCGGTCCCGCAATCCCGGCGGCCCGTCGGCGGGTGGGGCCTCGAACAGCCGCCCCAAATCATCCGCGGAAAGGAAGTGCGGCAACGAGCGTCCCTTTCGTGGATTGCGGAGCGGCTTGGCCGGATTGGTCTGGGCCCAGCCCTCCCGTTGGCCGAAACGGAAGAAGCTTCGCAGCGAGGCCAAGTGCCGTGCGATGCTGGTCTTGGCGTAGCCCGCCTCATGAAGGGCGGCTACATAACCCCGCAGCTCCAGCGGAGTGATATCGCCGGGACGGGGCGGCTGACCGGCGTGCACTTCGGCCAGATATTCGGCCAAAGCGGTGAGGTCTTCGCGATAGCTCTTGACAGTGTACGCCGAGGCGTTCCGCTCGACGGCCAGAAATTGCAGGTAGCGGGCGATGGCGGTCCGCATGGCCCTCAGCAATACTCGTCCATGTCGCTAGGCAAGGGCAGCTCGAAACGCGAGGCCGGGGCGAATTTGTGACTGTCGTGGCGGATTCTCTGACTTAATACGGCGGCATCGTACCAGGTGAAGCTCAACTCAGGGTTCGAGGCGTAGCGTCCCAACGTGCGCAGGGTTTCGGCTCGGCTGGCATCGTCGTAGAGAAAGACGTAACGTTCCGCCCCTTTGACCAATGCCAATACATTTATATCCTGACTCACGGCGCTATCTCCCTAATACGGCGAGGACCGAAGGCATGGCTCTTCCCATAAGTACCTATCGGACACCCGGCAGCCGCCGCACTACCCCGAGTTCTCCCGCCGGATCCCTTGCCAAGGGCAGCGCCGCGACCGTTGCAGGTGACGGCAGCCTTCTTATCGGCAAAGTTGCCCCAGTCTCTCCAGTCTGGGTCGCGCAGCGCTGACCGCAGAGTGCCGCCGGACATGCGCCGCGCAGACTTCGCAATCGCAAGGCGAAGCGTATGGCGAAGCGTAAGCGAGGCTAAGTGTCTGGGCCGGCCTCGCTTACGCTTCGGGCTACCATGCGGCCGTGAATAGTCCGCGCTAGCAGTGCAGTCTCAACAATAGGGCCTGCCCCCGACCGGCACGGCCCGGCGGCCGAACCCCCGCCGACGGTTCGGCCGCCGTGATTGCTCAGCGTCCGCCAAGGATTACCACCACCAGCGATGCGAGGATCCGCCCGATCCACCGGTTCCGCCCCAGCCACTGGACCCACCCCAGCCGCTGGAACCGCCCCAGCCGTGTCCCCAGCCTGAGCTCGGGGCAACGTACTCGTAGGCGCCGATGCTCGGGGCGGTAGTGCTGCGGACCACGCCTCGCTGATCGACGGTAATGGGAATTCCAAAGATGTCGCTGGCCGGCGTTCCGGCAGCAATTGCCGGACTGTTTTTCAGCAGGGCGTAGGTCTTGGTGGGGCCGCCGTTGTTGGCCAAGGCCGCCAGCATGGGATCGGTAAAGACATCGGCTGGGCCGCCGAACAGCCCTGCGTCGCCGCCGAAGATCAGATTGTGGCCCAGATCGTTTAGCGTGCCGCCGACGGGGGCAAAGTTGGGATTGGTGGGAGCGGTGTTGTTGGCCAGGATGGTGTCCTCGATATAGAGGGCGCCGGCGGTCTGCTGAATCCCTCCACCCACCGTAGCCGTGTTGTAGGCGATGGTGGCAAAGATGATGGTCAAGTCGCCGGAGCCGCTGAACTCAATGCCGCCGCCGCTGCCTTGTGCGGTGTTGGCGCCGATGGTCGAATTGACGATCTGCGAACCAGTGATGGTGGGCGCGCTGGCGTTGGTGCCGCTGGTGGCGATGTAGGCGCCGCCGCCGTCACCGCCGGCATGGTTGTTGTTAAGCGTGCTGCCGTAGAGGGTGAGGCTCAGCCCGGTGTCATAGAATCCGCCTCCGTCGCCGACGGCGGTGTTGTCGCAAAAGGTGCTGTTGGTCACGCTGACCACCGAGTTGGCGCCTTCGGCGCTGAAGCCTCCGCCGTTGCCGTTGGCAACGTTGCCGCTAAAGGTGCTGCCGACGATGGTGACGTTGCCGGTCTGGATGTCGATGCCGCCGCCATTTTCGATCATGGCCTGGTTGTTGAGGAAGCAACTGTTGGTCACGCTCACCGAACCGGTGGGGAGCTTGATGGCCCCGCCGTTGCCGCTGGCCACGTTGCCCTTGAAGGTGCTGTCGGTCACCACCACGTCATGGTTTCCGGCGTAGATCGCGCCGCCGTCGCCCACCGAGGTGTTGTTGAGGAACGAGCTCTTGGCAATCGTGATGGTGTCAGGCGAGCCGGTCCCGGAGATGGCCCCGCCGGCGCTGCCGGCCGAGTTGCCTTTGAAGGTGCTGCCGCTGATGGAGATGTCTCCGGCGGCTGCTTGCAAGGGCCGGACTTCGAGCGCGGGCAAAGCCCCGCCTTGCTCGATGGCGCCACCGGAGCCCAACAGGGCCGCGTCGTTGGCGAAGGTGCTGTTGGTCACAACGACCGTGCCCGCGTCGCTGATGCCGCCGCCGCTCAGGCCGGCCGTGTTGTTGGCGAAGGTGCTGCACGAGACGGTCACGTTGGCCAGGCCGGCGTACAATCCGCCGCCGTCCAGACTTGCCCGGTTGTTGCTGAAGGTGCTCTTGGTAATGGTGACATCCGTCACGCCGTTGGGATTCTCCACGGCCAAACCGCCGCCGTCGCCGCCGGTGGTATTGTTGCTGACGGTGCTGCCGGTGAGGTTGATCAGGGTGGAGTACAGCTCTCCGCCACCCCCGCTGTTTCCGCCGCCGCTGCGGTTCCAGTTCAACTCGCTGTTGGTGAGGGTGAAGTTGCCGGTGGAGAGGCTTTCGATTCCGCCCCCGGAGATGCCGGCGGTGTTCTTGTCCACGCTGCTGCAAGTGATGGTGATGGCGGCGGCGCCGCCGTCCACGTAAATTCCGCCTCCCTCGCCGCCGGCGGTGTTCTTGTCCACGTGGCTGTTTTGCAGACTGACCAGGCCGGCCTCGTTATAGAGGCCGCCGCCATCCACACCGGCATGGTTGCCGGTCACGCAGGTGTTCACGAGGTTGATCGTGTCGCCGGCGAGGGCCCCCTCGATGGCCCCGCCATTGCCGGTGACCAATCCTCCGGTAACGGTCAGGTTCTTCAGCGTCAACGTGATCCCGCCGACGGTCGGAATGTCAAAAACACGGTCCAGACCATTGCCGTTGACGGTGGTTCCCCTGAAGTTGCCGACGATGGTCACGCTGGCCGAAATGTCGAAGTCGCCGGTGGCGTTCAAGTCCTCCCCCGCGCCCGGGATGGTGATGTTGTAGGTGCCCTTTTGGAGGTAAATGGTGGATCCCGGATTGGCATTGGCCAGACTAATCGCCTCGCGGAGCGAAACCACTCCGGGAGGGCTGGTTGCCAGGTCCTTGAACGTGTTGACATAGATCGGAATTGCCGAAAGCAGGCGGCGATCCTCCAGCGGTTCGAAGCGCAAACCGCGACTCCGCCTCCACGGATCACCACGAAGACTCCTTGTCCCGGCAGTCGGACGTTGGAACCGCAACATGACTTCTCTCCTTTTCTGAAGGCGGGCCTCGACGGATAAACGGAAAGCACGCGCGATTTGGCTGGACAGGCCCAATGGTCCAGGCTCCCGAGCCCGCGGCTTGCAGGCCGGCACGTGGTCCCTCTGCGTTCAGACCCTTGGTGGAAAGGAAGCGGATGCCATGTACCAAGCGTCATTCCACCCGGCTGGTAGCCTATAGTTCTGCGACGATCTTATTCACACCGCAGCACTCTGCAAATCAGGATTTTCCTTAGAGCCGCCCGGTAATCTTGCTAGGCGCGAGTGAGGGGAAAAATAAAACAACACCGGCAGAAAAAAGCCGGGCGGGACGTTTCTGCCCGCGCCACGGGTTGCAT
>JAJYGU010000178.1 GCA_021784975.1 Planctomycetota bacterium | reverse complement strand
TCGCCAGCCGCCGGCCAAGGTGGCCGGCATAGAACATTGATCCCTGACCCCTGATCCCTTCCCATGAGTCTCCGGCTAACTCTTCGCGTGGCCGCCCCGAGCATCGTCATCAGCCTGCTGCTGTTGGTGATCGGCAGCCTGGGAGGATGGTATGTCTTGCGACTTCAAGAACAGACGGCAGCGTTGGTGTCCTTGGATATGGCCACCATGCGGGCGGCCGAGCAGCTAGTGCTCAGCGTGACTGAGGTCCGCTCGGAATTGGCCGAGTTCCTGGCCACCGGCGACCCAGCCCATCTCGACGGCATTCCGCTGAAGTGCGCGCAGATCGAGCACTGGCTGGGCAAGACGGAGGCGGTGGTGGATGATGAGGAAGAGATCACGCTGGCCAACCGCATCCGGGAGGGGTTTCGACAGTTCGTGGCCGAGTCGAAAGGGTTACCGCAGGTTCCCCGCGACACGAATACCCGCCGCACCGTCGAGCGGCTCAAGAGCGATCTGTCGGTGCGCGGGATGCTGATGCCGGCCAGACAATTGCTGCTGCGCGAAGAAGACTTGAACCGCCGGAGCGGTGATTACAACCTGGGCATGGCCAACCGGATTGTCATGGTCCTTTGTCTGCTGGCAGTCTGCGGGGCCGCCGCCGGTCTGGTGGCCGGCATCGGCATTGCCCGTAGCGTAAGCCGCTCCATCGTGGAGCTCTATGTGCCGGTCCGTGCCGCCAGCGGGCGACTGGAGGAAGTCGTCGGGCCGGTGGACATTGTCCCCTCGGCGGGCATTGAGAACTTGGATGCCCTGCTGCACCGCATGGCCGAAGATGTCGGGACGGTGGTGGATCGCTTGCAGCAGAGCCAGATGGAAGTCCTTCGCGGCGAGCAAATGGCCGCCTTGGGGCACCTGGCCGCCGGCCTGGCCCACGAACTCCGCAATCCGCTGACGGCCATGAAGGTGCTGATCCAAAGGGCCGCCCGGGCCGGAGGCAGGAAGGGATTAGGGAGTGGGGATTGGGGATTAGAGGCAGAGGGGTCAGAGATCAGGGGTCAGGGATCAGAAAGGCGGAAGGCGGAAGGACGAAAACCCTCATCCTTCCCCCTTCCGAACTCCGCCCTGGTTCCTGCCTGCTCATCTAATCCCCAATCCCTAATTCCTGATCGCTCTGACGGGCTGACCGAGCGCGACCTGGCCGTCTTGGAGGCGGAGACCATGCGTTTGGAGCGTTCCATCCAGACCTTTCTTGATTTTGCCCGGCCGCCGACCTTGGAGAAACGGCCCGGGGACTTGTGCCAAGTGCTTCAGCAGACCTTGGAGCTGGTTCGAGCTCGGGCCGATCAGCAGCACGTGCGAGTCTACAGCGATCTGCCCGACCGGCCGCTGATGATCGAGGCCGACCACGAGCAGCTCCGCCAACTGTTTCTCAATCTGTTGTGCAACGCGCTGGACAGCTTGCCTCAAGGCGGGGAGATTCAGATCGCGGCCAGAATCTCCCCTCTCCCTTTGGCAGAGAGGCAGGGGGTGACGGCTCCCGGCCAACTCGGCTCCGCTTCCCCTCACCCCAGCCCTCTCCAGGCACCGGCCGAAAGTTGGTCGGGAGAGGGGACGTGGTTGACGATCACGATTGCCGATACCGGCTCGGGCATTCCTCAAGACCTGGCCGAACGAATCTTCGACGCCTACGTGAGCACCAAGGACACCGGCACCGGGCTTGGCCTGGCCATCTGCCGGCGGATCGTCCAGTCGCACGGCGGTCAGATCACCGCCGCCAACCGCCCGGAAGGCGGTGCGGTGTTCACCGTCCAACTGCCCAGCATGACCTCGGCCACGGATTGAATTTGGTTTCATCCGTGGCGAAATAGAACCATGTCCAGCTTATTGATTATTGACGACGAGCCGAACGTCTGTTATTCGCTGCAAAGGGCGCTCGAATCAGCGGCGTTGAAGGTTTCGACCGCCGGCACTGCCCGCGAAGGGATCCAGCGCATCCGCCAGGATCCTCCCGACGCGGTGCTCCTCGACGTGCGGCTGCCCGACATGTCGGGGCTAGAGGCCTACGGCCTGATCCGGCAGATGGACGCCCGCCTGCCGGTGATCGTGATTACCGCTCACGGCACCACCGAGACCGCCATCGAGGCCATGAAGCTGGGGGCGTTCGAGTACCTTCTGAAGCCGTTGGATCTCGACCACCTGGCGGGCGTGGTGGACCGCGCCATCCACGCCAGCCAAATCAGCCGCCTGCCGGCGCTCTATCACGAGAAGCAGCAGTCCCAGCCGGAAGGCGATCAACTAGTGGGCAGTTCGCCCCCTATGCAGGAGCTATATAAGTCCATCGGCCGGATTGCCCCGCAAGACGTAACCGTGCTGATCCTCGGTGAGAGCGGGACGGGAAAGGAGTTGGTGGCCCGGGCGACTTATCAACACAGCCATCGCAGCCAGGCCCCGTTCGTGGCGATCAACTGCGCAGCCATCCCCGAGCCGCTGCTGGAGAGTGAACTGTTTGGCCACGAACGGGGGGCTTTTACCGGCGCCGACCGGCGGCGGATCGGCAAGTTCGAGCAGGCCCACGGCGGCACGGTCTTCATGGACGAGGTGGGCGACATGCTGCCCGGAACTCAGGCCAAGCTGCTGCGGCTCCTGCAAGAGAAACAGTTCGAGCGGGTTGGCGGCAATACCACCATTGCGACCGACATTCGGGTGATCGCCGCCACCAATCAGGATCTAGAGTCACTGGCGGTGGCCGGACGCTTCCGCCAAGACCTGTTCTACCGTCTGAACGTGTTGACCCTTCGCATCCCGCCGTTGCGCGAACGGATCGAGGACCTCCCCGCCTTGTTGGAATACTTTCTGGCCCGCCTGAACCGAGAGCTGGGCCGGCACGTCCAGCAAGTCTCCCCCGAGGCGATGGGGCTGCTCAAGGCGCACTCCTGGCCGGGCAACGTCCGCGAACTGCAAAGCGCCGTCAAGTACGCCCTGGTGCACACGGCCGGCGATACCCTCACCGCGGAGTTCCTTCCCCGCCATCTTCAGCAGCCGGCGCCGCCGGTGGAAATCCTGGCCGCCGAACAGTCGGTGGACCTGGCCATCGCCCGGCTGGTCCACGAAACCCTGGCCCAAAAACAAGGCCGCGACACGCTGGCCCAAAGGTGCGGCAATCTCTACTACCAGGTCCAGGCCGCGCTGGATCGGGTGGTCCTCCGCGAGGTGCTGGAGCATGTCAAGGGCAACCAGGTCGAGGCCGCCGATCTGCTGGGTATCTCGCGGACTACCTTACGCTCGAAGCTTCGCTCGCTCGGCCTCGTCATTGAAAAACAGGTCAGCGACACCTAGGATTCGTCGTCGGGCAGATTTACTGGACGGATTCACACCCAGGCATTTGAATGCCGAAACTAACCTAATAGTCCGCACGCGCCGTGTGCGGCAGTTGCGGCACGCGGCCTGTGCGGCCTGGCGAATTCTGCGGTCCGGTTTAGGTATTGACGGGGTTTAAATTTGTGTTGGGCGAGCCAGTTCCACGCGTCGTGCCCGCGCTTGCCCCCACGCCCGCCCGACGAACGTTCCCATTACCTGCCTGTTCGAGGAGATCCACGATGACGAGGTTTCTGTTAAGTCTGTCGCTTGCGCTGTGTTTAGGGCTGCCCGCTGCTTGGGCAGCGGACCAGAAGGCCACCAAGAAGGAACCCGAAAAGCCGGCGGCCGCGGCCGCCAAGGCCCATCCGGCCAAGCCCCAAGCCAAGAAGACCGCCGAAGTAAAGAAGACGGAATCGCCCAAGAAGCAAGCCAGAGAGGTCAAGAAACAAGCCAGAGAGGCCAAGAAGGCGGCCCATCCCAAGCAAGTCCGCAAATTGCTGACCGCCACGGCGCCGGCCAACAAAGCCCCGGCGGCAAAGAAAGCCACCGCCCCAGCGGTAAAGAAGGCGCATGCCCCGGTAAAGAAGGTGGCTGCCCCGGTGGCAGCCAAGAAGGCTACGCCGCCGGCCAGCGGGGAGATTGCCGAAGCTCAGGCCCAGGTGGCCTCCGCCGAGAAGGCGGCTGCGGCCGCCGAGGGGGTCGCCGCCACGAAGGCTAAGGCCGCCGAAGAGGCCGGCAAGTTGGCGGCCGCCAGGCTTCGCGACCTCCAAGCCGCTATGACTGCGGCCCGGACCGCCGAGAAGGCGGCTCGGCAAGCGACTGCCGCCGCCCGGGCCCAACGGTTCGCCGTCGTGGCCGCCCAGCGGGCCCTGGAAAGAACCGTCCGCCTTGAAGCCGTCGCCAAACGTATGGCCGAAATCAAGGCCGCTGCCGAGACCATGCGGAAGGCAGCGGCGGCAAAGCGTGAGGCCGAGGCCAAGCTCCGTGCCGAGGCCCAGAAAAAGGCCGCTGAAGCCAGGAAAGTCGCCCTGGCCAAGCAACAGGCCCAGGCCAAGGCGTTTGCCGAGTTGAGGGCGAAGATTGAGGCGGGCAGGAAGGCCGCCGCGGCCAAGGCCCATGCCGAGGCCGAGAAGAAGGCGGCCGCGGCCCAAAAAGCCGCCGCGGCCAAGAAAGCCGCCGAAGCGAAGGCCGCTGCCGAGATCAAGGCCCGCCTCGAGGCCCTGAAGAAGGCAGCCGAAACGAAGAAGGCCGCCGAAGCCAAGAAGGCCGCACCCGCCAAGCCGCAGGCCAAGCCAGCCACCCCCGCCGAGGTCAAGAAGTCAGCCGAAGCCAAGAAGCCGGCTGAAGTGAAGAAACCGTCGGCTCCGCCGGCCAAGCCTGCCGCAAAACCCGCCGTCAAACCCGCCGAGAAACCGGCTATTAAATCCGCGGAGAAACCGACTGCCAAACCCACTGGGAAGCCGGCCGCCAAGCCCGCCGAAAAGAAGTAAGGGACTATTCCTCGGTCCCCCGCCGTAGGCGGTATCAGAGGAAATGTCAGTAAAAAGCGGTAACGCCGCACGAGAAATACTAATGCGTGGGGACAAGGATGCCGATAAAGGGGCCACGAGACGGGCTGGACAGGAGGGACACCGTAGATAAGAGGGGGACATGCGATGCATCGGAGTAGAGCTCATGGTGCGCCGATTCTTCCCCGAACGCCTCCGCCGACCCGCGTCCGTGGCCACGCGGCTCGCGCAGGCCATGGCTGCATTGTTCCTCGCCTGGATCGCACTGGCGCCGCCGGCTTCCGCGGCAGAGGATGCGTCCGCAGATGATGCGGCAGCTCCCGCTTCTGGGCAAGAGCAACCGCACAATCCGGCGGCGCGATCCTGGCAGCGGGAATCGGCAATCCCAGTCGCCTCGAACGGTTATCCGATGCCACCCTCCAAACCCAGGTATGCGAAGCCGCGCCGCTCCACGTCCTCTCGGGTCCGGTGGGCAACCGCCGAGTCGGAGGCAGACGAACCACTGCCTAGTAACCCCGAACCCCGAGGGCGCCGTTTTCTGTCGGGTGTACCTGCCGGCACCATGGGCAATCCTGGACCGGCCTGGAATTCCCCCGCCGGTTGCCAAGCCTCATGCTGTGAAGACTGCGATTGCGACGGTGAGGGCTGCGGGCCGTGCGACCATTTGGGCAGACCGATCTTTGGCCAATGGCTTCCGCCGTGCGAGGATCGCCTCTGGGTGAGCGGGGAGTACCTTTTGTGGTGGACGCAGGGCAGCAACCTCCCTCCGCTGGTGACCACCAGCCCCAGCGGCACCCCGCAGAACATCGCTGGCCGGCTGGACCAATCGACCACCACGATCCTTCTCAGCGGCAACACGCTCAATAGCGATGTGCGCTCCGGCGGCCGGGTCGACCTGGGCTACTGGCTGGTTCCTTGCGAAGGACTCGGCATCGAGGGAAGCTACTTGGCCCTCGGCAGCACAACCAACCAGTTTCAAGCCGATAGCAGCAATTTCCCGATTCTGGCGCGGCCGTTTTACAATCTTCAGAGCGGAAGCCAGGGGCAAGACGCGGCCCTGGTGGCCTTTCCCGGAGTTGCCCAGGGTTCGATCGCGGTTTCGGCGGGCAACCAGTTCCAAGTCGCCGAGGCCTTGGTGAGGCGAAACCTGCTGGAGCAATGTGGCCGCTCAATCGACTTCGTGGTCGGGTACCGCTACGGAGACCTGTCGGACTCGCTTGCGATCAACGAGTCCATGACCGCTCTCGATCAGCAGGGGACGGTCCCTGTCGGAACCAAGTTCCAGATCCTGGATCAATTCGATACCGTAAATGAGTTTAACGGCGGCGAGTTGGGAATCGTCTTCCAGCAGCACTGTTGCCGATGGTCGGCGGACCTGTCGATGAAGATCGCCTTGGGCGACACCTGCTCGCGAGTGGCGATCAACGGTTCCACCACAACCACGCTCCTCGGAGGACAACCCGTCACCTCCGCCGGCGGCATACTCGCCCTGCCCACCAACATTGGCAACTATACCCAACACTCCCTTTCCGTGATGCCCGAGTTCGGCGTCACCCTCGGTTACGACCTGACCTGCCGATTGCGGGCCACCTTTGGCTACACTTTTCTCTACTGGAGCAAAGTTGTCCGACCGGGCGATCAGATCGACACCGAGATCAACGCCTCCCAGTTCCCTCCGGGAACCCTGGCCGGGGCGCCGCACCCGGCGTTCGCCTTCCAACCCACCGACTTCTGGGCCCAAGGGTTGAACTTCGGTCTGAACTACCAATTCTAGGGGACTGTCGCGATTTTTTGGGGCGCGGGCGATGTTGCGATCCTATGGTGATTGGACGCCGCGAAAATGGGACTGTCCCCCTTGGCCGCGCTAACGGTTCTAGACTCCCAGCCAAAATCTTTCCGTCGCCAGGACGTGATCGACCGCGCTGACCGTGTCGTGGCCGCCGAGGCTGGCCAACGCCCGCACACTCGCAGGCCCCAGCAGCGTCTCGGCAGAGTCATCCAGGGAAGTTTGGGGACTGTCCCGATTTTCGCTCTGGGGACTGTCCCAAGTTTCGGCCGCCGAAAATGGAACTGTCCCTCTAATCGGCGATGGCGGATCGCTGACCCGCACCGTCGCCACATTGCCATAGCTGATCCCATCATACGCCACGACGGTGACGATGCGGTCTTCAGCCGCATAGGGCGTTGCGGCCGTATTGTTGAAGGTAGCCGCCCGCAGGGCCACCTGATAATGCTCGATCGTATCGACGCCCGACAGGCTCAGCACCCCGTTACCGTAGGATTTCGTAATGGACGTGCCGCTGAGCGTGGCGTCGGGCACGTCGAGCTTTTCATCCGTCCCATCCACGGGATTGGTGTCGGTCACCGTGAGCGACACCAATGAGGCACTGTCGGGATCCGAAAGCCTCGCGTTGGGCACGATCGTTTGCGCCCCGCCGCCGGCATAGAACTTGGCCGTCGCATCGCTGCTGGCGGATTGCCCCGTGCCGTTGAGGTCAACCACCGGCGGCTGGTTCAAGTTGTCGAGAATCTGTTGCGGGCTGGGGGTGGATGCCAAGAACAGCCGTTGCGAGATGTAGGGCAGTTTCAAGCCCCAGTCGCCGAAATCCACGTCGGTGCGCCGCTGACCGACGGTCAAAGTGACCACGATCTCGTTCGGCCCACCCTCCAAGAGCCATATCGGCTGGCTTTCAACCACTCGATAGGTGCCGGCGGGCAAGTTCGCATAGCCGTACCAGCCTTGGCCATTGGTTTGCCGATAGGGGTCCGGCGACACGCTCGTCGGCACGTTAACCCAACCCTTGCTCAGGTTCGTCGAGTCGATGGGCTGCTGCAAGGTTATCGTCACATGCGGAATCCTCAGATGCCCGGTGTAAACGCCGTCGTTGTTGGTGTCGAGATAAACGTAGCCGGAGAGGAAGGCAGCCCCACCGGAGGTGATCGTCAGGTTGCCGGACACGTAGCTGATCGTGTAATCCGCGTCCGACGCCCCGGCAATGCTAGATCGG
>JAJYGU010000208.1 GCA_021784975.1 Planctomycetota bacterium | reverse complement strand
CCCACCGCCAGCAGTGCGGATCCGCTCAGCAAGGCACAGGCCATCGGCAACCAAACCACGGCGTTGATGAAAACGGCCACCGGGGTGCACAGATGGAAGCGGGCCATCACCAGCGGCATGGTCAGCAACCAGATGGTCAGACTGACCAGGACCATGTGCGTGGCGGCGCGGAGGAGGGACCGAGCGATTCGCCCCGGCCCGCTGAGAATAGGCCGCGGGGAATCATCGCCGGGCTCGGAATGCCGGCGGCCGGACCAGCGTGGCGCCCACCAGATCAGTGCCGCCACAGAAAGGAAGGAGAGCTGAGCCCCCACGTGAAACAGATGGCTGGGATTGATGGCCAGCACCACCAAGGCCGCCGCGGCCAGCGAGTTGAAGCCCAAAGGACGACGGCCCAAAAGGACCGCCAGACAGGCCACTTGGACCAACACGGTGGCCCGGACCACTGGCGGACCGGCATCGACCAGCAGCATGTAGAAGAGCGTGATCGTGCCCGCCAGAACGACGGCCGAACTCCGCGGCAATGGAGTGCGGCGGGCGACCCAGAACAAGGCCCCGGCCAGGATGCTCAGGTGCAGACCGGCAATCACCAGCAAGTGGATCGTGCCGGTGGCCATGAAGGTCTCGATCCGCTGCGACTCGATCTGGTCGCGCTGGCCCAATAAGACCCCGGCCGCCATTTCCGCCGAGCGCGGGTCCAAGTGGGCGGCGAACAGTTGATTGCTGCGGGTACGCAACTGATCCAAGATCCGCCGCGGATCGAACCAGTTGCCGGGCTCGATCACGGTAACGCAGCCGGGCGACTTGGCGCGAAGCTCGCTATGGACCCCCTCGCTCCGCAGATAATCGCGGTGGTTGAAGGCCCCCGGGTTTTGCGGGGCCGAGGGAGCGGAGAGCGTGGCGAAACATTGCACCCGGTCGCCGGCGCGAACCTCCGGCGGCGCCCCGAAGACAGACAGGGCCGCTCGACCCGAGACCGACCGCCAGTGGGTTCCGTCGCGGAGCGCCGTCAAGTCGACCTCAAGCCGCGAACATGGTTCCGGGGCCATCAGCCGCAGAGGATCGAAGGCCGGCGTAGCCTGGCGGCGTGGCATGGCGACCACGATCGCCTGAACGCACATCGGTTCCGGTTTGCGCCCGGCGAAACAAGCCAGATCGTCGGTAGCCATCCGGTGCCAGCGGCCGTGGTGCCAAGCCGCGGCCATTGCAGCGGCTGCCAGAAGCAGAAACGGCGCGGCAACCCGGAGCCGATCTCTGCGCCAAGCGACCAACCACAGCCCGACGCCGCCCACCGCAACGATCCCCCACCACGCAATCGGCAGCGGCCAGAAGCGATCCCACACGATGCCCCCACAGACCGCTACCAGCACCACCACCAGCGGCTGCCATCGGTCCCCTGACGAGGTGCAAGAGCCTCGTGCAACTTGTGGCTCAATCGGCTGACTGGGCATGACCGGCATTTTCTTGCCGCCTCTGCTTCTCGGCAAGCAGCCGACCGCGATTCGCTGCCCCGTTTCTACCGAGCGCACCCCACAGAATGGTGGTTCGCAAAATTGCCGTTGTCAATTTTCCACTAGTGATTTCTAATCGGACCCCATGCTTCCCATGTTCTTGCGAGATCGGCACCTCCGTCGGGCCGTGGTGCTCTGGGGCGTCTTCGCCACCGCCTTCGCCGTCCGAACCGAATACTACTCCTACGTGGGAAAGCAGTACGACACCCACACGGTCTATCCCCAGTTCGCCGCCGCCAGCCGGCATTGGTGGGCCGACAAGTCGCTTTATGCCAGCTACACGCTGGACGAAGGGATCGACGGCTATCGCTACTCGCCTACCTTCGCCATTGCCTTCACGCCATTTACCAAGATACACCACGGATGCGGAGTGGTCCTCTGGGACCTGACCAGTGTGATCCTTCTGGTTTGGGCCTTACGACGAGCCCGGCGGGACCTTCTGCCCGGCCGGTGGACGACGCGGTGGGAGGGACTGTTTCTGTCGCTCGCGCTGGCGGGCTACGCGGTCGGGCTGTGGTCGGGACAAAGCAACGCCCTGGTGTCGGCGCTGGTCTTGCTGGCGATGTCGGCCATCGTGCGCAGGCGATGGTGGGCTGCCGCTTGGCTGCTGGCCGTGCCGGTGTTCATCAAGCTTTGGCCAATCGCGGTCGTCTTGCTGCTGCTGGCTTGCTGGCCGCGGCAGTTGAGCTTGCGATTCGTGGCCGCCTGTCTGGTGCTGGCGGCGGCGCCGTTTACGACTCGGTCGTTCCATACTGTGCTCTGGCAGTATCACGCGTGGTATGCGAGCTTGACCGGTCCTTTGCAGGGTCGCTGGCCGGGCTATCGCGATGCCTGGACGATCTGGGACCAACTTTGGCCGCCGGTGAACGACCGCGTCTATACCGTGATGCAACTGGGTACCGCCGCGGCCGTGTTGGCCTGGTGTCTATGGCAGCGCCGGCGGCTTACGAGGCCCGGAGAAGCACCGCATAAATTGGACGTATCCCCTTTTTTGGCCACAGGGTATTTGCTGATGTTGACCTACGCGATCTGGGCGAGCTGGCAATTGCTGTTCGGCCCCGGATCGGAGCAACTGACTTACGGCATCCTCGCCCCGGCCACCAGTTGGGCGCTGCTGGTCAGCTTTAAGGAAAAGAAGGCCCGCTGGCTGACGCTGCCGGCCTGGGCCATGTCGGCCCTGCTGGCCTCCGGCGACATCGAGAAACGAGTTCTGATGGTCTTCTCCCACGGTCAGATTCTCTTGCCGCTGAGCGTGGTGTTGTTTATGGCGTGGCTGCTGTGGCACGAGCGCGGCGAGTGGGGGGCGACCGTGGAGCATCACTGATATTAGCGCCAAAAACGCATGAAAACCCGTGCTACTAGGCGTGTTGCAACCGGGGTAGGGAGCCAGCGACGCAATCACGCTCAGTTCAGCCAAGGGCTTACTCACTTGTAGTCCAAGTTCTTCATCGCCTTTACGTCGCGCCACGAGAGCTTGCCGTCGGCTTCCTGTTGGTAGAAGAACTCCGGATTCGCTCCCTGGGGAACGGCCGCCGTGCGGGGCGGGATGCGCGGCCACACGGTCTTCACGTGGGCCGTCGTCACCAGCCAGTCCAGCAGATCCCGCTGCAATTCGTGGACCTTGTCGCGATAGCGGGGGTCGAAGTAGAGGTTCTTCGTTTCCCACGGGTCGTGGGCCAGATCGTACAGCTCGCCGAAATCGCCGCCGTGCTCCGTTTTGCCGAAGAAACCTCGTGGGTAATAGACCAGCCGCCAATGGCCCTTGAGCACGGCCTTGCTCCAAGGATGTTCGGTGACGCCGATCGGGTGCACTTGGCGGTCTTCGCCGGCCAGCAGGGGCGTGAGGTCCTCACCATCGGCCGTCCGCATCGGCGGCACGCCGGCCAGCGCGCAGAAGGTGGGGGCCACATCGACGGGCTGCACAATGCGGTCGCAGACCCGCCCGGCCGGGATGTGGCCCGGCCAACGCCAAATGCAGGGGATACGGCAGACGGCGTCGGCGCAAATGCCGGGCGCCTTCTCCAGCAACCCGAACTCGCAGCCGAAGTCGCCATGGTCCGACGTGTAGAGCACGATCGTGTTTTGCGCCAAGCCGTGCTGGTCGAGATAGTTCAGCAACTCGCCCACGGCGTAGTCGACTTGGGTCACGCAGGCCAGGTAGCCGTGCTGCCGGCGGTGGCGGAGGGCCTCGTAGGTCTTCCGGCCAAATCTCGACGCGGCGGCGCCTTGTTCCTCTGCCCGCCGCATGGCTCTTAAGTGCGGCGCCTTGTCGGTAAGATCGGCGTCGACGTTGGGCGGCAACCAGATCGTGGCGTCGTCGTACATGTCCCAGAATTTTCGGGCAGGGATGTAGGCCATGTGAGGCCGGGGCAGGCTGACCTGCATGATCCAGGGTTTTGGGCCGCAGGAGTCGATGAACTTCATCGCCTCTTCCACGCACCAGTGCTCGACCGAATGCTCATAGGGCAAACGCGACGGCCGCGCGTCCCTGATCTGCAAGACGTCGTCGCGCAGTTTCTCAAGGCCCAGTTTCTTCAAGTAATCGTCGTAGGGGCAGCGAAAATCGGGGGCCAAGTCGGCATATACCTCGCGAAACACGTCGCTGTCGTTCTCGATCCAATGCAACGGGCAATGGATTTTGCCGATGGCGGCCGTCTTGTAGCCCGCCGCGCGGAAGTGACCCAGCACGTTCGGCAAGGGGTCGATCGACGGGCCGGAAAGCCCGTAGCAGCCGTGATTGTGGACGTACTGTCCGGAGAAATAGGTCACCCGGCTGGGAGTGCAGATCGGGTCATTGGTTACGGCGCTGGTGAACCGCACACCCTCCCGCGCCAGGCGGTCGAGATTGGGCGTCTTGACGGGCACGACACGGCCGCAGCCGAGAAACTTCGCGTTGTGCTGGTCGGCGATCAGAAACAGGATGTTCGGCCGCTGCGCGGGCGCCGGCTTCTCGTCGCCCCGGGCCAACCCGCTGGAAAGCGTCGCCGCGGCGACGGCCAGCCAGCCGGCCAGTGCCGATGGCATGCGAAAACTGAGGGCGCGGCTTCGTGGACCGCCGCCAAAAAATGTCGGATCGTTCATGGTCTCACCCTTTCCTCAAAAGTTCCACTTCGGTTCCCAGCAGGGGCGGTGCGCGGCCTTCATATAACGCGCTGCTCTGGCAGCCACCTCCGGATGCCGAGCGGCAATGTTGGTCGTTTCGCTCGGATCGCTGGCAAGGTCATACAGCTCGGGCAAGGAATTAGGCGACCTCTTCACGTGATTGCGAACGGCCTTCCAATCGCCGAAGCGAACGGCTTGGGCGCCGCCGCCGCTATGGTATTCCCAATACAGGTATTCATGGAGTTTTTGACCCGGCCGGCCCAGCAGCGTCGGCGCGATGCTCAGGCCGTCGATGTCTTTCGGGACCGCCGCGCCGGCGATTTCGCACAGGGTCGGCAGCACGTCCCAGAATGCGCCGATCAACGGGCTGGTGACGCCGCTGCGGATTCGTCCGGGCCAGCGGGCGATGAATGGCGTGCGGATGCCGCCCTCGTAGAGGTCTTGCTTGTAGCCGCGCAGGTTGCCGTTGCTGTGGAAGAACTGGGGATCGGCGCCGGCGTACGGAAACACGGCGCCGTTGTCGCTGGCGAAGAAGACCAGCGTGTCGTCGTCGAGGCCAAGCTGTTTCAAGAGCGCCATGAGCCGGCCGACATCGCGGTCCATGCGGGTGATCATCGCGGCGTAGGCGGCCCGCGGCGAATTGTTATTGGCATAATGTTTCGAGTTGGTCAGCGGCCTTTCCGGCCAGCGGCCGCGGTACTCGGTCAGCGAGTCTTCGGGCACTTGCAGGGAGAGATGCGGGATCGTAAAGGCCAGGTAGAGGAAGAAAGGCCCCTGTCGGTGCTCGCGCACCCAGCGGAGCGAGTCGTCCACCATCAGGTCGTGCGAGTAGAGCTTCCCCGACGGTTGGATCACGCCCCGCTGTCCGTACCTGTAGGGCGGATTGCCCGGCAATAGTTCCTTCCGGTTGTCGCGCCAAAGGTAGGGCGGATAGTAGGTGTGCGCCATTCCCTGGCAGAGATAACCGTAGTGGTGATCGAAGCCGAAGTCGAGAGGGCTGCTGTGATCCTCGGGCATTCCGAGGCCCCACTTGCCGACGATTGCGGTCGCATAGCCGGTCCGTTTGAGCAACTGGGCGACGGTGACGGTTCCCGGCTGCATCGGGTGTTGTCCTTCGAGGCCCGGCCCACGCTGCATGTTGTCGCGCACGGTGGCGTGGCCCAGATGTTTGCCGGTCATGAGCGTGCAACGGCTCGGCGCGCAGACCGTTGAGCCGCAGTAGAAATTGGTGAAGCGCATCCCTTCGGCCGCCATGCCGTCGAGATTGGGCGTCTTGCTCCTCGTCTGCCCATAGCAGCCAAGATCGCCGTAGCCAAGATCATCGGCCAGAATGAAGATGATGTTGGGCTTCACCGCCGCGACAGCGGCGCGGGCGACCGGCACGGCCGAGGCCGCCAAGAGCAAGCTTATGAGAAGGCTGGTATTTGTGGCTTTCATGAGTTTGAACGACCTTTCGCGATCATCGAGCAGCCTGGAAGGTGGGGTGGCGGTCCGCGCGGAGCGGCCGAGACGGCCGCGCTTGGCAACGATTCAGTCCACTTTCGCATGGGGCAACAGAGACACCGGCGAAAATAGCATATCATCTTGCACCACGACGTTCCAGCACGGCCCGACAGACTTGTTGCCAAGTCACTGTGATGCTAATATTTGTGGATCGGGAAGGTTTCTCGGCGAAGTTCTGGTTGAACCCGGTGCAACTGGCGCGCAATGTGGGCTTTGTGGCCCACGAACTGCGAAACATCGAACGATTGGTGCTGAACAATCAACCAATCCTTCTGGAGGCGTGGCATGGGTATTTTGGCGATGAGCGCTGACGAGCGCGTGAGATCAGTCCGCTCCGACGACGACACATTGAGCGTTGACCTCATGGACGGCCGGACCATCGTGGTGCCGCTTGCCTGGTATCCGAGGCTCCTGAAGGCAACGCAGTAACAGCGCGACCACTGGGAGTCCTCGGGCGGAGGCTACGGCATCCATTGGCCTGACGTCGACGAGGATCTAAGCACAGAGGGACTGTTGCGAGGGGCACCCGCTCCGAAAAGCCAGCTCGCTCAAGGCAGACCGTAGCACGCTGCGCGGTCACGAACGTTTGATGGATTACGCCGTTACCGCCGCTGGTGCATCATCGCCGGACTGTTCCCGAGTTCTGAACTTGTCCCAAGAATGGCGAGCCTGGCACAAATATCCTTACAGTAACGATAATGGATAATCACAACAAAAAGCCACGCACTTTCCCATTTTGCCCAGGCTGGGCATTCTTTCGTGAAACCCGGGCATTTGGCAAACCATCGACCCCAGCAAGGTGAACACATCGCCGTGGCTCGGCGTAGTTATAAGTGGGATTTCCGCGCCTGTTGTCATCGAAAATCGAACGTTGGCTCTGCAGGGGCAATAAGGAGCCTGCGCGTCCATGCGGTATCTTGTGAAGACCTCGATTCGCCTATTCGCCCGATTGATGGAAGCCGGTGGCGTGCTCCAGGCCATGCTTCCTGCGTTGTGCTGCTGGTGCTGCGTCGCTGGCGAAACCGCAAACGCTTTCGCCAACACCGAGGTGCCCGGCTCCGCGACATCCTGTTGCTGCCAGATGCGTTTTCGCCAGGCGAGGGTGGGCGATCAGGATGCGGCGTCACGAATGGCCGAACAGCACAGAACATGTGCAACCTGCGAGTTTCTTGGTTGCCCTCACGGATCGGATTGCCGCCCGTCCGCGCTTCCTCGTCGGCAACACGAGGATTCCGAAAGGGCGATTGCCAAGTGCGTTTTGCCCTACCGGGACATTCCGTCTCATCGGGATTCGCATTGGCCATCTCGTGCCTCGGCCGATGCCTGTGACCAAGGGGCTGCACTCTCGGCAGCGGAACGTTGCGTTACTCTGCAACGATTTCTCATTTAATTCCTCTTCGATCGGCGCGCTCGCCGGTCCGCAGTCCGTGGCCTGCGCGCCGTCGCATCCTGCCGCTTGCGCCTGACGCAACTGCGTTGTGTTTTGGCGGCGGTTGTTGCGTGACGTAAACCGTCGCGGAGTAGCGGCTCATAAGGTTTGGGGATCGCTCGAAGCTGGATGAGGCGCCGATGCTGATAAGGTCGCGAACGAAGGGAGAACCACCGATGTCTGATCTCGCCTTTGATTGGACCGCTATGCTTTGGGGTCTCTCAGCAGTTCTGGTCAGCTTTGTGCTAACCACGGTGGTGGCCATTCTTGCGGTGGCCACATTGCCCGCCAGGTTGTTCCGGGAACCGAATTCACGGGCAATGTTCCAGTCAAAACAC
>JAJYGU010000172.1 GCA_021784975.1 Planctomycetota bacterium | reverse complement strand
AGCGAAGACCAGCATCTCGCGGATATCCTTGCGGACACGGTAAAAATTGTCTTCGTGCAGGAAGTAGCGATCCAGCCGTTCCTTGGAGACGTCGGCGGTGATGCCACCCGAGTAAACGCCCGCCCGCGCGGCCTCGATGGCGTGGGCGTCCAGATCGGTGCCGAAGATCTGTACGTCGAAGCGGTGTTTCAGCTTCTCCATGCACTCGTGCAGCAGGATGGCGATCGAGTAGGCCTCCTCACCGCTGGCGCAGCCCGGCAC
This sequence comes from Planctomycetota bacterium, assembly GCA_021784975.1. Lineage (GTDB taxonomy): Bacteria > Planctomycetota > Planctomycetia > Pirellulales > Thermoguttaceae > JAJYGU01. Next base: position 7,652 of record JAJYGU010000172.1, on the reverse strand, counting down.
CCAGACGCGAAAGGTGTGGTCGTCGGCGCGGGACTCCATCAGCTCCGGCAGCGGCTTGACCATTAGGGCGTCGAAGGCCTGGCTGTCGCGGAAGAAGCTGGTCACGCTGATCAGCAGCTCGCCGAAGAGCATGTCGATCTCGTGCGGGTTCTCCTGCAAGTAGCGGAGATACTCGTGCGGCTCTTTGATCTGGTGGACGTTCATCCGCCGCTCGATCCGCCGCCGGATGGTCGTCAGCTTGTAGCAGGTAAAGTCGTGGCCGGTCCGGGCCCTGAGCAGAATCAGCATCCGCTGCAGCGGTTCCTTGGGCAGCAGCGGGGCTTCCACTGCCGGCGTCCGCGGCTTCAGATACGGTCCTTTGGTGTAGGCGACCAACTGGGCGGGCATGGCCTCGGCCGGCAACACGTAATCGGCCAAACCGGTGGCCGAGGCGCTGGTGGGCATGCCGGCGTATTTCGCTGACGGCGGTTCCTGCACCATGGCCATGCCGGTCTCCGCCTTGACCGCCCGCATGCCCAAGGTGCCGTCGGTCCCGGTGCCGGAGAGGACCACGCAGATGGCGTGTTCGCGCTGATCGGTGGCCAACGAGCGGAAGAAATAGTCGATCGGCAGGTGCGGCGTCAGCGTCGTTTCGCCTTCCAAGCGGCGCAACACGCCGGAGGTGATCCCCAACAGGCCACCGGGCGGCCCGACGTACACATGGTTGGGCTCCACCACCAATCCGTCACGGGCCTCGACCACCGACATCCGGGTGGCCTTGCTCAACAACTCGGGCAACAGGCTGACGTGGCCCGGATGCTGATGGGTGACCACCACGAAGGCCGCCCCGCTGTCCGGCGGCATGTTCCCGAAGAAGATCTGCAAGGCCTCCAAGCCTCCGGCCGAAGCACCAATGCCCACCACCGGGAATTTCACATGGCGGGCGGCCGCGCTGATGTCGGCTTGCTGCGCGCCGTCAACACTTGCCACATCCGCTTCGGCACCATCGTCGGCTTCTACCGCGGTCAAAGCGGCCTCGTCCTCGACGACCTTTCGGCCATCGCCGAGAACTCCCGGATCGCTGGCTGAAGTTTCACGCTTGGCAGCCGCCCCCTTGCCGCGTTTGGGCGGATTGCTCTTCTTCTTGCTAGCCATGTCGCTCTCCTCCGGACTCAGGATTGAAGCCGGACGCTCCGCAGGGAGTTTGACTCAGCGGGCCAAGACCACCACTGCCCACCCATGACGCAAATCACGTCCAAATCACCACTTATTATTCTATACGTCGATGACGGTTCTGTCAGGGAGGCGGGGAAAGGCGGAAAGAAAGGATGAGTTCGGAGGGCGGAAGGCGGAAGGATGAAAACCCTCATCCCTCCCCCTTCCGAACTCCGCCCTGACCTGCCCGTCTTGCCCAATGTTCGTACTGAGGCTCGCCTTTTCGGAAGGTGAAGACCGCGTCAGGCAGGAGCCGACCTTGCCGGTCGACAGAACGGACGCGGACTAAAAGGGTGTCGGCGTTGCGACGCTCGACCAGATACAACGGTAGCGGGGGAAGGGCAAAATGGCCAACCGCGGCCTCGCCGGTCAGTGGTGCGAGATGCAAAGATTCGTCCACTACAGGCTGTGCCTTGAAAAAGGTGACTACGGCCTTGGGGCTTAGGTCTTGGGTCTTAGTTTCTGCCGCCGAAGATCTAAGACCCAAGACCGAGCAGTATTGTCCCGAGAACCGACCAATGACGCCAGATCAATTTCTACGTTCAAGTTCCAGCAACCGCCGTTTTGTCCGCAAGGAACCCGGCGCCGAATAGCCGCCGAGGCGACCGTCCGCACGGATCACTCGGTGGCACGGGACAATCAAAGGGATGCGATTGCCGGCCATGCAGTTGCCCACCGCCCGCACCGCCCGCGGACAGCCGGCCCTGGTCGCAAGCTCGGCATAGCTGAGCGTGGTCCCATAAGGGATGCGACGGCAACATTCCAGCAGTCGTCGCTGGAACGCGGTGAGCCCGTCAAGAGCTATGCGAACGTCATGGAACTCGTCGTAGCCTCCGGCCGCGTAGGCTTGGAGACGTGCCACAAGGGCATGGTTCCAGCCTGCTTGGGCCGGGTGGAAAGCCGGCGGCGGCCCCAATGCCTTCAGAGCGGCGACTCTGGTCGAATGGCCAAAGGTCAGCCGGCAGAGCACTTCGTCGTGGCCGGCCATCGCCATCCATCCAAGCTCACTCGGAAAGGCGACGGCGCAACAATGCCCATCGGCGTTGCACAGATCGTGATGTTTGTGGTGAGGCATGGTTTGCCCCCTTTGACAGGTGGGGCTAATCGGTCCTATACTTATAGTTCTGTACTCGTCGCGCTCCGCGTGACTTTTTTTTTCTCGCGCGGAGCGTGAGGAGTGTACGGGGGGTGCTGATGAACCGTTATGCTTCGCTATGCGATGACTTTTACGTGAACATGAACCTCGGCACGGAGATGGAGCTTCCGGCCAATCGCGAGACGGTGTTGCACTTCTTCGAGCGCGTGCAGAAAACCTACCCCTCGATGCGGAACTTTTATAGCCGCGAACGCGGCGATTTCGTGCTGGAAGAAGACAAGGACCAAGGCAACTACCGCTGGTGTACCATCGAGCCCCGCCGCGTCTGCTCCGGCCAGGTGAACCCCGACGCCATTGACGACGCCCTGGCTCAGCACAAACTCATCCTGGAATTAGCCCCCTATACGCTTTCCGTCAGTCCGCTGGACTGCGAGGCCCTCGATCTGCTCTTCGGTTTTGATTTTACGTATCGCGGCAACCACAATCAACTGGTGGCCGAGGCGTTGGGGGTGAGCCCTTCCATGGAATCGGTGCTGGAGGTGCCGGGCGCCACGGTGATCAACTATGAGCCTTCTGTGACGATCGCCATGGACCCCGACTGCCGGCTGCAACTCCGCTTGAGCGTGGAAACGCGAACCAACGCCTACCAGGTCCGCATGGGCGATTATCCCGAAGAGCAACTGAGCGTTTACGTCACCGCCCGTCAGTACGGTAGCCTGGCCCCCGACCAGACGTTCGTCGATACGCTCGATCGCCTGAGGCGGCTGTGCCATGAGGCAATCGAGAACCACGTCATCGAACACCTGCTGCAGCCGATTGGCAGGGCCATCTCGCTGCACTGAGGTGAAACGTGCTCATCCTGCTGACCAATGATGACGGCATCTACGCCCCGGGCCTGGCGGCCATGGAGCAGCACCTCCGCCGCTTGGGCGAGGTGGTGGTGGTCGCCCCTGCGACCGAGCAGAGCGGGGTCGGACATTCGATCACCTACCTGACGCCGTTGATCGTCAAAGAGGTGTCGCGCAACAACGGCAGTTCGGGCGAGCACCGCGGTTGGGCCGTGCACGGCAGCCCGGCCGATTGCGTGAAGATCGGCGTCCACCAATTCTGCCCCCGCCCGCCCGACCTGGTCGTCAGCGGCATCAACGCCGGGCTGAACGCGGGCATCAACGTGCTTTATTCGGGCACGGTGGCGGCGGCCATCGAGGGGGCCTTTTTTGGCATCACCAGCCTGGCCGTCTCGTTGCAGTTCGACGAGCATGCCCGCTACCACCAGGCGGCCGAACTGGCCACCCGAGTCATCGTTGAGGTCCTGGAGAAGAAGGGGCCGGAACCGCAACTCTACAACTTGAATATCCCCACCGCGGCTTTGACCGGCATGCCGGAAGTATGGATCGTGCCCATGAGCGTGACTCGCTACGGCGATTCCTTCGAGAAACGGACCGATCCCTGGGGCCGCGACTACTATTGGCTGATCGGCGGCCCGGCCCCGGCCACGCCCGGACATGAGACCGATCTGTCCGCCCTGGCCAAAGGGAAAGTGACGCTCACGCCTTTGGACTACAATATGACCCGCCAGACCGTGCTGGCGGAGATGGAACAGTGGCGTTTTCAACTCTAAGTGACGGTGCGCGATTTGTGCAGGGCGTAGGCGTAGGGTGGGTCGAGCGCAGCGAGCCCCACCGGCCAAGATTCGCCCGGTTTTGGTGGGGCTCGCTGCGCTCGACCCCATACGCACGAACTTAAGGAAACTGATCTTTCATTAAAACGGGGAAGTTCTTAATCCAGGCGAGTTTGCGAACACGAACCTGGAAAAAGGAGCTTCCCTATGCGAATCGTAACGGACGTGGCGGCTCTGTTGCAAGGGTTGTTGGACGAACGGATGGACAGACTGGCGCGAGAGACGGGCTGCGTGAAGCGCGAACGGAAGTTTTCGGGCTCGAAGCTTCTGGCCACCCTGGTGCTGGCGGCCTTGGAGAATCCCAAGGCGGTGTCGCGGGACTATCAGGTCACCGCTGCGCAGCTCGGCGTGGATGTGACGGAAAACGCGATCTCGCGGCGGTTTACGCCCGGGCTTGTCGCGTTTTTGGCAGGCGCGTTGCAGGCCGTGCTGGAACGAACCTTGAGCGTCGATCCGCCGCCGGTCAAGCTGTTGGATCGGTTTTCGGAGGTCAACATCGGTGATAGCAGTACCATCACACTGCCCGACGAGTACGCCGAAGAGTTCCCCGGCTGCGGCGGTGCCCACGGCAGTGGAAAGGCGGCCCTGAAGGTCCAGGTGCTCTGGGAGTTGCGTCGCGGCCGCCTGTTGCTGATCCTGGAAACCGGACGCAGCAGCGATGCCAAAAGCGCGATTGCCGAGCGCCTCGTACGCGCGGACAGCTTGTCCATTTTCGACTTGGGCTATTTCTCCATCGACCGCTTCCAGCGCGTCGGGCAGCAGAAGGGTTACTGGCTCTCGCGGCTGCAGCATGGCACCGACGTCTACGCCGGAGGCGATAAGCCAATCGCCCTGCACAAGTACCTTGGCAGAAACGCCCGGCGGGGCGTGGTAGACGTCCGCGTGCAGATCGGCAAAGAGCGGCACCCGTGTCGGTTGGTGGCCGTCCGCGTCTCCCCGGAAATCGCAGCAAAACGGCGGCAAAAGATCCGCCAGAAAGCCCGCGACCATGGGCGCCAGCCCTCGCGGGAGTACCTCCAACTTCAGGAATGGACGATCTTCATCACCAACTGCCCCGAAGAGTTGTTGGACTGGAAGGAAATCATCGTGCTTTATCGGGCACGTTGGCAAATCGAACGCCTGTTCAAGCTTTGGAAGTCGTACAATCACCTGGCGGACCGCGATGAGACGGCTTCGGCGGCCCGACAGATGGCGGGAGTCTACATCAAGCTCATCGCCGTTATCATCCAGCACGGCATCCTGCTGATGACCGTCTGGCCGGATGGCCGACGCAGCCTGTGGCGCGCCGCGGCCAGCCTCCGCCGCTGGATCGGGCAGTTGCTCGCCGTGCTCGACGACTCGTCCCGGCTGCAGCGCGTTCTCGAACGCCAGCGCCAGTGTCTGGGAAAATCGGCGCGAATCAACTCCCGACGCAAACATCCAAGTTGTTTCCAACTGCTGAACGATCCAGAACTTCTGGAATATACCGTTGCTTAAGTTCGTGCGTATGGGGCTCGCTGCGCTCGACCCACCCTACCCAAATCGCGCACGGCCCTCTAGGAGGTGCATGATGAAGTGGTTTTTCGCGTTCTCACTGATGCTGGCTTTCTGTCTGGGCTGCGGCAGCAATGAGCCGGCCTCACCACCGGCGTCACCACAACCGCCGGCGAAGGCCCCGGCGGCTTCGTCAGCCCCGCTGCCTGCTCCTGCCGGCCGCAAGGCGCCAACCGCGGAACGCAACGCCCCGTCGGCGGCCAAGTCGGCGCTCGCCGCGCCCGCTGCTGCTCAACCCAAGGCGTCTGAAGCAGCAGCCGCGAAAAAAGCGCAAGCCGGGCCGACAATCCCACCGCGGCCGGACACAGAGTTAAAGCAGGCTCAAGCCGGAGTGGGCGAAAAAGGGCATTACGAGCAGGGCATCATCACCACCCCGGTATCGGTCTTCTTTACCGTCCAGGAGCGGATCGCCTTCGAGATCCAAGTCCCGCACGCCCTACAACTCTTCAAGGCCATGGAAGGCCGGCCGCCCAAGGACCAGGCGGAGTTTATGCAAAAGATCATCAAGGCCAACCAAATCAAGCTGCCCGAGTTGCCGCCGGGCCACCGTTACCTCTACAACCCCAAGACTGAGCAACTGATGGTAGAATACCCGCGGCCCAAGGGGACCGGCGGGAAGTGACCGCCGGCGAACTATCGCACCGCGTATCAGGATTGACAACACGATACGGGGCCGCTGCCGTGGAGCGGCAAAATGTGGATAGCCGGGGGTGGAGCCAGAGCGCAAAGCCCGGCAGTCAGGATCGTGCGGTCTATGCCGCGTAGCGGCATCACCATCGCCCGATGGTGCGCCATCGCAGCGCCGCTACGCGGCTTCTGTTGCTTTTCGCCTGCGACCAGGGGTTTGGCTGCGCTCCGCCCCTGGCTAGTGACTTGCGCCCCTTCGGGGCTAAGTAGCGGAGCCATCTCCGCTTCTCGGCCGCCCCTACAGGCGGCCGCAACTACACTCTGCCGCCCAAAAAACCTTCGTGGTAGAAGACCGGCTGGTAGCCGTGCTCGGTGACCCAGCGCAGGGCCGTGTCGAGCCGCTGGAAGTGGTCGGGGATGTAGTGGAAATAGAAGGGCCAGAAATACTGCTCGTGGGTAAACAGGTCCAGCACCTCCGCCAGGTTCGGATCTTTGCTGAGCGGCTCGAGCGTGCCCACGATCCTTTCGACCGGCACCGTGTTGCAGACGATGCTCACCCGCGAGAAGACAATCCCGCTCTGGAAATCTTTCCAGGCGGTGTGTCGTGAGAGATACGCGGAGTGCGCGTTGTCCCAGTTGTAGTTGATGTCGTACCTGTCGCCGCTCGGGCGGAAGTAGCCGCTCAAGACGCGAACGCCGTGATGGTACAGCGGCTTGAAGGCCGAGTGGCGGGTCATGGCAAAATGGATCACCGTCGGCGGGGCGTAAGTCTCCTCCCCGGCAAAACGGCGGATCTCCGCGGCCACCAGGTCCAAATCGGCGATCAGCTTCTCCGGCGGCGCGTCTTGATAAGGCCGGTCGGGCATGTTCGCTCGGGCGTGAAAGGCCAGCTTCAACCAGTGGGCGTTGTCGCGCCACTGGCTCTTGTAGCGGTCGGGAAACTGCGGCAGCCGGAAGTCGGCGTCGGTGGGAAACCTGGCGTCGTCGGCGGCCACGTAAAAGAGGTTCACGGTGAACTTCGTGCCGTACTTGCGGTTCAGCTCGCGGAGCCCTTTCAGGTAGAAGCAATCGAACAGCGACGGGTAGTTCTTGGCGGCGATGTCGCGGAGGAAGAAGCTGTTGTCGTCGATCGAGAACCGGTAGCGCGGCACGCTGTAGCGGTCCCAAACCACTTGTATGCGATCTTCCTGCCGGCCGTCACGACGCTCGGCCACCGCGAGCAATTCGTTTTCGTGGGCGCGGAGCGGAACCTCGGCCTCGAAGCGGGTGCCCGCCCGATGGCAGGGCACGCCGTTGACGGTCACCCGATCGCCAGGCGGCGCCGTGCCGGTAACACGGACCACGAGCGAGTCGCTGGTCTGCTTCCCGTGCCGGTGGTTCAATACCACGCCGGAGAAAGGTTCGAGGATCCTTAGCGGCCGTCCAGCAACAACTTCCACTTTCGCCAAGGGGACAGTCCCATTTTCGTCGGACGAAAATTGGGACAGTCCCCAACTTGTTTTTGGACGGCCGCTTAGGGTA
>JAJYGU010000071.1 GCA_021784975.1 Planctomycetota bacterium | reverse complement strand
CGGTTCCAGGTTTCCCCCACCAAAACGCACTGGCGGTCTTCGTGAGAAGCATGTTTCCACTCAACGACTTATTGCTCAACGTAATGCCCCGGCAAACACGAAATGCTAGCTTCAAAGCGGTGGCCGGCTGCACCGCATGTATGACGGCAAGCGGGAAGTCCGCGTCTACGACTATGCCGACTTGAATGTGCCCATGCTGGCGCGGATGTTCGAGCGGCGCTGCCGCGGCTACGAGGCCGTCGGATATGCAGTTCTCCTGCCGGGCAGCGCCGTGCCCGGTTGGCCCGCTGAGGTCCCGCTTCCGGCCGATCCGCAGTGGAAATGCGATTACGCGGCCAGCGTGCGGCGGCTGGTTCGCGACGGGGTGGACGTGCCGCTGGCGAACTTGTTCGCTAAAGCAGCCAAAATGGTGGAACCTGATGCGGAAGGTGTGCAACGTGCCCGCAGCGCGAGCGAGGCGTTCCTCTATCGGCGCCTCGAAAGTCTGCCGGAAACCGCCGGTCTGTTCCGGCTCAACGTCGAATTACCGATCCCCTTCGATGGCCGGGGGCGCATGGAGGTGGACCTATTGTGGGCCGAGGGGCGGGTGGCCATCGAACTCGACGGCGGACAGCACCTGGCCGACGCCGAGGCCTACCGTCGCGATCGGCGCAAGGACGCGTTGCTCCAGGAAAACGGCTATTTTGTGTTGCGGTTCCTGGCCGAAGATGCGGGCAAGCACCTGGATGCGGTGCTCGACGCGGTGCGACGATGCCTGTCGCATCGCCGCCAGAAGTGACCATCGCACTGCGCATACAACAGAGGTGCGGGCGTGCGGTCACAGAGCCACCTGATCGGTCCCGAGGTCGTCTTTATGTCGCAAGGCATGTCAGCGGTGGAGCGGCGCCGCTGCCGAGCTGCAAGGCCGCTTGACAGCCGTAAGGGTAATTCCGAGAATGCCTTGTGTGCGGTTGGACAGGCCGAGGCGGGAGCTTTGCGCGGAGGGCCTTCCAGGCCGGCAGCAGCGGTATCCGCGCCCGTAGCTCAAGGGATAGAGCAGCGGATTTCTAATCCGCTGGTTGCAGGTTCGAATCCTGCCGGGCGTGCTTTGTTTCCGACGCGGGGCCTGTAGCGAATTTTGTGTCCAACGGTGCTCAGAAGGGGACAGCCCCATTTTTGTGGCCGACCCGCGCGACCCGCAAGCGGGTGCCCCCATCGGTGCCCGCCACAGAAATCGGGACCGTCCCCGAGGCAGGGCAGGTTCGCCGTCCAAGCGGAGCGGATTGTGCGCGGGGCCTTACGACATCGCAACTTCCGCCTCTTCTTTTTCGGGCAAGGGATCTCGCTGATTGGCACCTGGATGCAGCAGGTGGCCATGATCTGGCTGGCCTACCGGCTGAGCAACTCGGCCTTTCTGCTGGGGCTGTTGGGCTTTTGCGGCCAGTTGCCCATTCTCTTGGTGTCGTCGTTGGCGGGCGTGTATACCGACCGTTGGAACCGCCACCGCACGATCATCGCCACCCAGACCCTGGCCATGTTTCAGGCCCTCCTCCTGTTCGTACTCACGCTGACCGGGCTGATTGCGATCTGGGAACTCATCGTCCTGAGCGTTGTGCTGGGCCTGATCAACGCCATCGACATCCCCGCCCGGCAGGCCTTCCTGATCGAAATGATTGAAGGCCGCGAGGACCTGAGCAGCGCCATCGGCCTGAGCTCGTCGATGTTTAACGGGGCCAGGTTGGTGGGCCCGTCCATCGCCGGCTTTTTGATCGCCACGCTGGGTGAATGGTTCTGTTTTCTCTTGAACGCCTTCAGCTTCTTGGCGGTGCTGGCGGCCTTGCTGGCCATGCGGGTGGCCGCCCGGCCCTCGCGGCGGACCAACCAGCACGTATTGCGCGACCTGAAGGATGGGTTGTCCTACGTCGTTGGCTTTCAGCCGATTCGCAGCCTGTTGATGTTGCTAGCCATGGTGAGCCTGACGGCCATGCCGTTGGTGGTGTTGATGCCCCTGTTTGCTGCCGAGATCCTGCACGGCGGGCCGGCGACCCTGGGTCTGCTGACCGCCGCCATGGGGGTCGGAGCGCTGGCCGGGGCGCTGCTGATCGCTGCCCGCAAATCGGTGCTCGGCCTGGGCCGGCAGGTGGCCTGGGCCAGCGGGGCGTTCGGCCTGTCGGCGATCTGTTTTTCTCTGTCGGACCTTCTCGGCCTTTCGCTGGGGTTGCTGGCCTTGGTCGGTTTCTTCATGATGCTGGAAACCGCCTCCACCAACACCATCCTGCAAACCATCGTAGCCGAGGACAAGCGCGGCCGGGTCATGAGCTTGTATGCCACCGCCTTCGTGGGCATGGCCCCGGTGGGCAGCCTGCTGGCCGGCAGTCTGGCCAGCCGCATCGGCGCGGCCCATACCGTGCAGATTATGGCGGGCCTGTGTGTCGTGGCTTCGCTGCTTTTCACCCGCCAGTTGCGTGCCATGCGGGAGCAGGTCCGACCGATCTATCGGCAAATGGGGATTCTGCCGGAAGTTACCTCGGGGATCCCCGAGGCTGAGGGCCCGCCCTTGGAAGTCCCTTAACCGGCCGGCCGCAACGAGGTTGATTTGCGGGAGGCCCGGCGCGAGCTATAGTTCCAGAGAGCAGGCCTGTACCGAATTTTGTGTCAAACGGTGCACAGAGGGAGACAATCCCATTTTTGTCGAAGCCATGTCACCCCACGGCCTGCTGATCGTCATGCCACTGTTCAACGACTGGTCCGCCTGCGACCATCTGCTGACGCTGGTAGACGCCGCCCTGACTGAACATGGCATCGCTGGGGCGGTCGTGGTGGTGGATGACGGCTCGACCGTCTCCATGCCCGAGCATTTTGCCGAGCACTCCTACCGCGCCTTGTCGCGGGTGGAGGTCTTGCGGTTGCGGAGGAACCTGGGGCACCAGCGGGCGATATGCACCGGGCTGGCCCACGTCGAACGCTCGATGGCCAACGATTGGGAAGCGGTGGTGCTGATGGACAGCGACGGCGAGGACGATCCTCGCGACATCCCGCGGCTGCTGGAGAAGTACCATAGCGAAGGGGGCAAGAAGATCGTCTTCGCCCAGCGGACCCGGCGCTCGGAATCATGGGGGTTTCGAGCGGGCTACGCCGTGTTCCGCCTGTTGCACCGCTTGCTGACCGCGCACGGCGTGCAGGTGGGCAATTTCAGCATCATCCCGCCCGCCCGGCTGCGCAGCCTGGTGGTGTCGCCGGAGTTGTGGAACCATTACGCGGCGGCGGTGCGGGTTTGCCGGCTGCCGCAGTGTTCGGTGCCCACCGCCCGCGGCAAACGCCTGGCCGGTGAAGGCCGCATGAGTTTTGTGAGCCTGGTGATCCACGGTCTGAGCGCCATCTCCATTTTCAGCGACGTGGTTGGGGTGAGGCTGCTGTTGGCGGCCCTGTTCGTGGTCGCGGCCACGGCATTGGGGGTGGGCACGGTGGTAGCGATCAAGCTGCTCACCACCGGCCTGGCGATTCCCGGCTGGGCGACTTCCACGGTGGGGTTGCTTTTGGTGATCCTGTTGCAAGCCATTGCGCTTTCGGTGATTTTCAGTTTCATCATCTTAGCCGGCCGCAACGGGGCCACCTTCCTTCCCACCCGTGATTGCGGCATCCTGGTGGATCGGCTCGACACGGTCTACTCGCGGACTCTGGCCGGCGCCTCGGAAAATTGCGTCCTGCGAGCCTCGAGTGCTGTTGCGGCGGTGATCTTCCACAACGATGAGACTCGGGACGTCATCCCGCCTGATGGGGTAACTTTGTAGGCGCGGATCGCATCTCCCGATAGGGCGCGCCGGCCCGGTAGAGCCGAATCCTGGCCTGGATCAGGTCCAGCAGCTCGGGCTTTCCTAGCTGAGCAGCCAGGGAGGCTGCCTGCTGGGCGGTCCAGATGGCTTGAGGAAACCGGCCCGTCTCGGCGTAGGCCGTCGCCAGCGTGTCGAGCGCGGCAGGGTCGCAAGCGTGAGTCAGCGCCACTGCTTGCCGAGCCAAGTCCACGGCCTCGGGACCATTGCGGACCGACACCTCCGGGCAGGTGGCCAGGAGCCGGGCCAGCGCATTGTAGGCCGCGGCCAACCCGGGGTTCAACCTCAGAGCGTTGCGGTATTGGACGACGGCCGCCTGGAATTGGGCCTGGGCCGCCAAGACACTTCCGAGGTTGTAGTAGGCTTCCACCAGATAGGGATTCAGTTGCAAGGCAGCTCGATACTGCCGGATGGCCTCGTCCGGGCGGCCGGCGGCCAACAAGCTCGTGCCCAAGTTACAATGCGCATTGGCGTAATCCGGCTTGAGCTTGAGGGCCTTGCGGTAACACTCGATGGCTTCGCTCAGCCGGCCGCGGTTGGTCAACACATTGCCCAGGTTGCTGTAGCCTTCGGCGTAGTCGGGTTTCAGTCGCACCGCTTCTTGGCAGTGCTTGAGTGCATCGTCCGGCCGCCCGCAGCGCATCAATTCGATGCCCAGGTTGTTGTGGGCGCGGGCGTTGTCGGGCATTTTGTCGACCACGTCTTGCCAGATAGTGATCGTATCGCGGTAGGCGGTGTTGCGATGGAAGGCGAGCCCTGCCAAGGCAAGGGCGGCTAAGGCGGTCAGCGAGCCGCCGCCGATTCGGGCCGTCCGCAACGAAAGCAGCCCGCCGGCGATGAGCCCCCGGCCGGCGAGATATCCGCCCGTCACCACCGCGGCGACCACCGCCGCCAGCGGCAGATACATCCGCTTCTCGGCGGCCACCTGCTGGAACAGCGGCACCACACTGGAACTCGGGGCCAGGACGGCAAAGAACCACACCCCCAAGAATCCCAGCCAAGGCTGATAGCGAAATGCCGCCAGCGTGGCCGCCAGCAGCCCGCCAATCAAAAGCGCGTAGGGAGCAATCTGCCAGGCGGTCTGGGGCGCATAGAGACCGTAATCCGCCACCAGCGGATGCGGCCAGAAGCAAAGCCGCAGGTAGTGGGCAATCACGCCGAACTGGGCCAGCGTGTAATCGATAGTTCGGCACGGTTCTCCCAGGATCCGGACCACGTCGGCGTTTTGCGGAGCCGTGAACACGGCCGCGCCCTCGGAGCCCCGCGGGAGCATGGCCAGGATTACGCCCCAACTCGCGGCCAGGCCGAGGTACAGCCCCCAGCGACGACGCAACACTTCCCGCCAAGAGGGACTCAGAAACACCCGGTCATAGAGAAGCGCTACCAGCGGCGCGGAGACGGCCGCTTCCTTGCTTCCCTGGGCCAGGGCGCAAGCTGCAACCGCGCCGGCGTACCAAGGCCAACCGCGCGGCGATCCGGCGCCGCGGATCAGGCAATACAACGTCATCAGATAGAACAGCCCGGCTAAGACCTCCGTCCGCTGCACGACGTAGGTGACCGCCTCGGTCAGCAGGGGATGGACCGCCCAGAGCAGGGCGATCGTGAGGGCCAGGGGAGTCGCTGCACCGGCCCAGCGCTCTTGCCAACGCGGCAGCAGCAACGTCCGCCGCGCGATGCCGAACAGCAGCAGCGCCGCGGCGAGATGCGCAAGCAGGTTGAGGGCGTGGTAGCTCCACACGTCGTAGCCGCTCAGGGCGTAGTTGACGGCCAGCGAGAGGTTGACCACCGGTCGCCGCTGTACGGCGGAACCGTTGGCTGGCGGCAGGAGCACCGGCCAGATCGGCCACAGATGCTCAATCGTGCCGTTCTTCAAGATCGCGTCGCGATCATCGAAGATAAACGGGCCGGTCAAGCTGTTGCTGTAGGCGGCGAGCACGGCCACCACCAGCACGGCCGCCGCCCCCAGTCGGCGCCACTGCGACCAACGGGATGTCAACGCCAGCCGGCCGGGCGGCTGGCCGGACGAGTCGGCCGGACCCCGATTTGGCCCTTGAGCCTTGACTTGTGCTCGAACCATCGGACTGGCGCGATTCTGCCTCATCCGTTCAGTCAGGCTGATGGCGGCTAGCCCGGCGGCCAGCCGAAGCGGCGGCCGGCCAGCAGGTGGAAGTGCAGGTGCATGACCTCCTGGCCGGCGTCGCGACCGCAGTTGGTCACCACTCGATAGCCGTCTTTCAGGCCCCGTTGGGCCGCGATCCCGCGGATCACCGTGAATAAGTGGCCCATCATGGTCTCATCGGCTTCCGTTACCTCGTCGACTGAGGCGATCTCGCGTTTGGGAATCACAACCAAATGGGTGGGAGCGGCCGGATGAATGTCTTCGAACACCAAACAGTGCTCGTCTTCATACACGATCTTGGCTGGAATCTCGCGGTCGATGATCTTCTTGAATACTGTCTTCTCGCCCACGGTATGGGACCTCGAACCCAGAGTTGACCGGATGCCCTGCTGAGCGACCAAGCGGCTTACCGACAATCTCAGTATAACATACTGCCAGCGGTCGCTGCCACTACGCCGCTCGTCGCTTGGCCGCCGCGGAGGCCAATTGCTCGATCTCCGCCCGCGTCTTCCAAAACATCCTTGTCGTGCCGTCGGCGGCCGGCTGCTCGACGCCGACCTGGGTCCGCTCGTGCAGCAAGCGGGGAACGAACCACCACGCCCGCGAGCATGACCTATCGAGGCCTGCGGAGAAGATCAACAGGTCCACTGTGCCCAGCGAGTTGGCTACGCGAGCCAGCCCGTCGAGCGGATCACCGGGCACCAACCGAACCCGCGCGCCGGTCGCCCGCAGTTTCTGGTAGGCCGTCTTGAGCGATAGGCCCGGCCCGTCCGCCTCGCCACGGGTTTCAAACAGGTCCAGGCCGATGTACTGGACCTCGCAACGCGGAGCTTGGACGGCCGCTACGTCGATCATCCGCAAGCCCCGGCTGGCGGTTCCGACACCCAGTTCGACCAGTTTTCGCAGCGAGCCGGCTCGGATCGCGCGGTAAATGGCCCGATCGCCGACGGGCCTCGACAAATAGCAAAGATAGAAAGTATTTGCCGAGCTTAGAACGGCCAATGTCTCCCTCCCTGGCGGCAATTGTCGGCAAACGGAGCGCGGGCGTCTCGCCCGCTTTCTTCGCAGGCGGGCGAGACGCCCGCGCTCCAAAAAAACCGGTCGTCAATTGTCTCACCACGCCTTACTGTTAACTTTCGACCAGGAGAAGGACGCCGATCCACAATTTCTACGGTCGATTCCGGTCGATGACTGGAATGGGCAAACGCAGAGCTCACCGGTCTCGATACGAATGTCTCGGGGGCCATCGTCCCGGGTGCCGTGGGCAAGCGTAGTTCGCCCGTGCTCAAGCCCGCAGTAGCCACGGGTATGCTTCGCTTACCCATGCCACGCACCCAGGGTGCCGACGCATGGCGTCCAAGCTAAGAATTGGACCCAGCCTGAAGCGCGCGCTCGGCTGGCGCGTTCACCGCAGAGGCTGGAAGGGCTGAGGGGTTGGGAGAGGACTCCGCCAGCGGCATGTCAACCGCCGGCGCGGTTGCGGTTGGCGACCCTTCTGTTGAGCTGGCGCTCGCGACCGTCGCCTCGGGCGACGAGGGCCCGCGGGTGGCTGCCTCGGTGTAAGCGGGGTCGATTGGAGAGCCTTCAGCGGTCAACGGCTCGGTTGGGGTTTCACTAGCCGTTGCCTCGCCATACACCGAATCGGGATATGCCGGGTCGATGGCGGCCGGCTCATTTGCACCCGGCTCCGAGCTCAAATCGTCTGAATGGTCTTCGTAACTCGAAAAGTCTTCGGTCCGCGGCAACGATTCGGTGATCGAACTGGTGGCCGAATTGACCACGTTGCGGATCTCGTCCTCGATCCCGCTCATGCCCTTCTTGAACTCCATCATCCCCTTGCCAAAGGCGCGGGCGACTTCCGGCAGGCGCTCGCCAAAAAGCAACAGCGCCAAGACGCTCAAGATCAGCAAGCTCACGGGACTGAGATCAAGAAGCGCAAGCAACATTGAGACACTCGCAGCAAAAGCCGACGCCAGATCGGAACAAGCCGGGCAGCCCGACGCTAGGGCTCGGCAGCCGGCTCATTGGTAGCCTG
>JAJYGU010000353.1 GCA_021784975.1 Planctomycetota bacterium | reverse complement strand
TACGACGGCACCACGCTCGGCTGCCTGCTCATGCCGGCCAAGGTCCGGCTGACCTTCGGCCCGGCGATCGATCTGTCGGAGTATTACGATCGCCCAGTCGATCGCCGGACACTGGAAGAGTTGACCCGCCGATTCCTCGGTGAGATTGCCCGGCTAGGAGGCGATCCGCACTTTCAACCGCAATTGGCCGGGCGGTTCTACAAGCCGGCCGACTGATTCGTTGGGGCCGACCAAGGGGACAGGTCCATGTTTTCGGCCGGCGTTCTCTGGCAAGAACTGGCTTCTCTCGCCGAAAAATGGACCTGTCCCCGCCAGGGTTCACGGTTGGAACTGCTGGCACCAGAAGATCGTCCCGCCCTCGGTCTGGAAGGCGCCCACGCCGATCCGCCGATGGGCGAAGTTGAGGATGTTGGCCCGGTGGCCGGGAGAGTTCATCCATGTCCGCACCACGTTGAGGCTGTCCGGCTGTCCCATGGCGATATTCTCGGCCACCGGCTGATTGGTGTGGACCATCGCTCGATAGCGGGTCATCCAGGCCGCATGCCCGCGAGCGGATGCCATCAAGTTCTTGTCGACCGCCAGCGGGGGCAGGCCGTAACGTGCGCGCTCCTGGTTGGTGTAGGACACTACGCTGGCCTCGACGGCGTTCAGACGAATGCCGTTGACTTCCTTATCCCCAACCTTGGCCTGTTTCGCCGGCGGGCCGGCAGTTTTGGAACTGGCCGGGGCGTGCGCGGAGGGGCTCGACTTCGCCGGCGGGGAGCCAGCCGCTGTCCCCTCGGTGGTCGGGGGCGTTGCCGAAACGGTTCGCTGGCCGGCCGATAGTGCGGCGGCGACGGCCAGGGCGAAGAGCGACCTTTTCACAATCATCGGGCACTTAGAAATCAGCATGTTCGCACACTCCTTCTGTCCGTAATCTGGGAAGTTTGCGGAGATATTTCCGCTAAAGTCCGGCTAAGATACCAGACAAGACCAGGATTGCAAGGGGGCGGGCACCGATGGACCGGTTCTTAGCGGCCGTCCGTTAATAACTCCCACTTTCGCCAAGGGGACAGTCCCATTTTCGTCGGACGAAAATTGGGACAGTCCCCAACTTGTTCTTGGACGGCCGCTTAGGGGAGGAATGGAACCTGCCATAATGCTCGCGGGCGAAAGTGATCGCAACCCGAAGCGCAAGCGAGGTACGTAACCTGCTGCCTCGCTTACGCTTCGGGTTACGACATTCGTCGCGGGCGATGTTCCGTCTTCGCCCACGAACCGTACCTCAACGGGGCTCGCCTCCGGTGGTGTCTCGCGGTGATCTTGCTAAAATCAGGGCGTTGCTCGCGCAGCCGCGGTGGCAGCCTCGGCGGGGCGCCAATTTCGCGGGCGGCCCGCGCGGCGAAAACCTGGAACCTGGAGGACGAAGGATGAATCGCGACGATTTCCTCAAATTGGTAGGGGCCAGCGAAGGGCCGGCTGAATATCTGCCGGTGGCCTTTCTGCTCAGCAACGGCTACGCCTGCGCCGGGTACTACCACGCGGCCATGAACGAGGATTTGAGCAGCACTTGCGTGTTGCTGAACGCCCGGCTGATCGAGATCCGCGGGGACGCCCATGCCGGTGGTCAACCGAGCATCAACGACTTCAACGACTTTCTGGAAGAGGTGGTGGCGGGATTCTCGCAGTCGAAAGTGCTCACCCCGCCGCGGGCCGGGGCCTTCGGCAAGAGTATTCCGCTGACCGCCATCCCCTTTGAGCAGATTGCCGTCGTCTACCCGGTGGCCCACATCAGCGCCTTGACGCGCCGCGCCGAACAACAGCAGGAGCAACAACAACCCCAGCGCCGGCTGCCCACCTTTTTCGACCTCGACAAGAGCGAGATCATCCAATTGCTGCGGACGAAACTCTGGTAACCCCGGGGTAAGGGGACAGGTCCATTTTTCGGCCAACGTTTTACTGGCACGAGCGCCTATTCGCCGAAAAATGGACCAGTCCCCGCGCAAGCCATGTCCAAGCCAACCGACATCCGATTGTTGGAGGTGACGACCGATACCGAGCACATCGGCTACCGGGCGCCGATCAAGTTTGGCGGGCGGGTGGTGACCGACGCCGTCTTGTTGAACGTGCGGGTTGAGGTGGAAACCCGGCTGGGAAAGCGGGGCCGCGGCTTGGGCTCGATGCCGATGGGTAACATTTGGGCCTGGCCCACGCGCCCATCCACGGCCGCGCAGACGTTGGCGGCCATGGTCGAGCTAGGACAACGGCTGGCCCACCTGGCCGCTGAGTACCCGGAGTTCGGCCATCCGTTGGAGATCACCCACGATTTGGCCGGCCAACGCCCGGCGGAGGCGGACCGGGTGACTGCGGCGGCCGGCTTGCGGGAACCCATGCCGCGGCTGGCGCAACTGGTGGCCGCCAGCCCCACCGAGGCCGCCGTCCACGACGCCTACGGCAAGGCCCTGGGCCGAAACTCGTACGATGTGTTGGGCGAAGAGTTCGTCAATCGCGATCTGGCGGGCTATTTGGGCCCCGAGTTCCAAGGCGAATACCTGGATCGCTATACCCTGCGGCAGCCCAAGCCCTCGATGCCGCTCTATCATCTGGTCGGGGCGCTCGATCCGCTGACTGGGGCCGACCTGCCGCAACGGATTGGAGACGGTTTGCCCGAAACCCTGCCCGAGTGGATCGTGGCCGACGGCTTAACCCACCTGAAGATCAAGCTGGCGGGCGACGACCTGGCTTGGGACGTGGAGCGGGTGTTGTCGATCGATCGGGTGGCCGCCGAAACGCAGCAGGCACGCGGCTGCGCCGACTGGTGCTACTCGGCCGATTTCAACGAGAAGTGCGGCAGCGTGGACTATGTGCTGGCCTTTCTGGCCTTGATCGGCGAGCACGCCCCGCTGGCGCTCAAGCGACTGCACTACATCGAGCAGCCTACCCACCGGGATTTGGCCAGCAACCTTGAAAATCGCATGCACCGGGCCGCCAAGATCAAGCCGGTGGTGATCGACGAGTCGTTGGTGGATTTCGAGAGTCTGTCGTTGAGCCGCGAGCTGGGCTATTCGGGAGTGGCCCTGAAGGCGTGCAAGGGGCACAGCGAGGCCCTGTTGATGGGGGCCGCCGCTCAGAAATACCAGATGTTCCTGTGCGTGCAGGACTTGACTTGCCCCGGGGCCTCTTTCCTGCACTCGGCCAGTCTGGCGGCGCGGATCCCGACCGTCAGCGCCCTCGAAGGCAACGGCCGCCAGTATTGCCCGGCCGGCAATCGCGGCTGGGCCGACCGTTTTCCGGCCATGTTTCACGTCAACGACGGCAGGGTGGGCACCCGCGTGCTCGACGGCCCAGGGCTGGGGTTTTGAGGTTGGGGCCGCTGTGCTCCTCACGCTCCGAGGCTGTGAAAATATCAAATCCCCTAGGCATGAAGTTAAGGGGTATTCGAGTTGTCCGTCGAAAACGGTGCTCTGAAAGACGGAACGCTGATCTTCGCTTATCTGCGCCAATGCGCCATATTAACGCGAATTAGCGGTCACCAGCGTTCCCGCCTCTTGCCTCTTTGCGACGAACACGAAAGCCACTTCTCTGCCGGCCCCCATCAATTGTGCTCAAAGTAAGGGCGGAGGATCTGTTTAAGCCGCTCGGTCTGTTCCTCCAGCCGGTGCAAGGATTGGTCGGCGGCGGCCAGATCCCCGGCGGCGGCCTCGGCTTCCAGCGCCGAGGCGGCCTTCAATGCCTCGCCGGCCCCGAGGTAGAGCAACGTTCCGCGGAGTTGGTGGGCGGCGGCCGCCGCAGGCTTACCGTTGCCGTTGCTTAAGGCGGTCTGCATCTTTTTCAGCAACCCCGGAGTTTCGTTCACGAAATATCCCGCCATCTCGACAAACATCGCCTGCTGACCGAAGCAACACCGCAAGGCCTCTTTAAGGCAGAAGATCTCCTCGGTGGCCACGGGCATGTCGGCCGGTGCGGCTCCGGTTTGGGTGGAATGATTGCCCGGCGCGGCCGCGGCCTCAGCCCTCGTTGGAGATCGGCCCGGCAAGACCGCCGCACCGTTGGCCTTGGGCGCCGGCCGCTGAGTGCCAAGCCGCTCGACCAGATCGATCAGCCTTTGCGGATGGACAGGCTTCGGCAGGTAGGCGTCCATCCCGGCTTGCAGGCACTGTCGGCAGTGCCGCTCGTTGCCGTTCGCGCCCGAGGCGGTCAACGCGATGATCGGCACCCGAGCCTTCTCCCCGGGCAGGGCGCGGATGGCGGCCGTCGCCTGGAATCCGTCCATCACCGGCATCTGCACGTCCATCAACACCAAGTCGAAATCGCCGCCGGTCAGTTGGTCGACGCTCTTGCGTCCGTCGCCAACGATCACTACCGCATGCCCGCGCCGATCGAGGATTTGCGCCACCACCTTTTGACCGGCGGGCGCATCCTCGGCCAGCAAGATCCGCAAAGGACGGGCGGGGAGATCATCCTCTGGTGACGACCACCACGCGGAAAGGGCTAAATCATGGAACGACATTTCCGGCAACCTCGAGCCATCAGCCACTCGCGGGGGCAAAGGCATTGGGGGCGAATTCAATGCCGAACCGCACGCCGCGACCGTGAAACCCCAGCAGCGTGACGTTGGTGGCGTTGGGGACGCGGACCGCCTTTCCCAACCGGCAGTCTACGATCAGCATCGGCGTTCCGCCGCGACCGGACTTAAAATAGCCCCAGACCTTCCGCTGCGAGGCTAGAGGATTGTAACTAGAGTGAGACATGGATCCCTCCTAGCAGGCATGATTGCCCTTGGTCTTCCGCCTGAATGCGTTTACGAACCTCTTCGCGGTGGATGGCGACTTCCGGCGGGCAGGTGAAGCCGAGCTTCACCGAGCCGCCCGAGGTCTCCAGCACGCGGACCTCGATCGACTCACCGATGAACACACGTTGATTGGCCTTTCGGGTCAGTACGAGCATGACAGGTTCCCTCCATAACTATGAAATTCCTTGCAACCACGAGAGCCTAGTATGCCAGTTTCGGGCAGTTGCCGGAATCGGGTAAAACTGCGGCTTCGGGTAAAAAAACAGGCAAAAACGGGGTGCGGGAAACGTCCGTCGAGGTCTAGGGAAAATTCCTATCGCTTTCCCGCTACGGAGGGTTGAATGCCGGCCGGATAAGCGATATAACCACACTATGGGCCTTCAAAACGTTCCACGCGGTGGGGTGCTGCCATGAACGATTTTGAATCGTTGCGCGCCAGAAAGTACCGGATCCTGGTGGTCGACGACCATCCCATCGTGCGCCGCGGGCTGGCGCAGTTCTTGGAAGGGACGCCGGATATGGAAATCTGCGGCGGGGCCGAGTCGCTGGCCGAGGCGATGCAGGAGATCGAAAAGACCTGCCCCGATCTAATCTTGGTCGATATCTCCTTGAAAGACAGCCACGGCATCGAACTGATCGCCGCCGTCAAGGAGCGATTCCGGCATGTCAAGATGCTGGTTTGGTCGATGTTCGACGAAAAACTGTTTGCCGAGCGAGCCCTGCGGGCCGGGGGCTCAGGCTTCATCAATAAACAAGAGCCCATCGAGAAGGTCCTGGTGGCCATCCGCCAGGTCCTCCGCGGCGAACTGTATCTCAGTCCGCAAATGACCAATCTCTTGCTGCGCCGCGTCGGCAAGGGCGATCACCTCGACGAGGATCCCGTCCGCAGCTTGACCAATCGGGAGCTTGAAGTCTTCCAGATGATCGGCAAGGGGTTGACCACGCAGCAAGTCGCCAGCGGCTTGGATATCAGCCGGAAGACGGTCGAGGCGCACCGCGAGAAGATCAAGGTCAAGATGAATCTGCGGAACGCGGCCGAGCTGACCCGCTATGCGGTACAGTGGGTGCTGGAAAACTGTTGATCGCCCCAATCAATGGCGTTCCCAGTTCTTTGCCCGCTCGACGGCCTCGCGCCAGCGGGCGATCAGCGTGTGGCGACGCTCGACCGGCATGCCGGGCGCATATTGCCTATCGAGCGCCCAATTGTCGGCGACATCGCTGAGATCGCGCCAGTAGCCGACGGCCAAGCCGGCCAAGTAGGCGGCGCCGAGAGCGGTGGTTTCGGCCACCACCGGCCGGCGGACGGCGACCCCCAGCAGATCGGCTTGAAACTGCATCAAGAAGCGGTTGACCGAGGCCCCGCCGTCTGATCTCAACTCGCTGAGTTGGATGCCCGCGTCGCGCTGCATGGCCTCAAGGACGTCGCAGGTCTGGTAGGCCATCGACTCGACGGCCGCGCGGGCAAGATGGGCGGCGGTGGTCCCGCGGGTGAGGCCGAAGATCGCGCCGCGGGCGTAGGGGTCCCAGTGCGGCGCCCCGAGACCCACCAAGGCCGGCACGAAATAGACCCCGGCCGTATCGGCCACGGAGGCGGCCAGTTGCTCCACCTCAGCCGAGGTCTTGATGACGCCCAGCCCGTCGCGGAGCCACTGGACGACCGCGCCGGCCATGAACACCGAGCCTTCCAGACAATAAACGATCCGCCCTTCGCGTCCCCAACCGATCGTGGTGAGCAGATTGTTGCGGGATGCGATCGGTGTCTCGCCGGTGTTCATCAGCATGAAACAGCCGGTGCCGTAGGTGTTCTTGGCGCTGCCGGGTGCAAAGCACGCCTGGCCGAAGGTAGCCGCTTGTTGATCGCCGGCGTCGCCGGCAATGGGAATGGGGCGGCCGAACCAGGCGGGATCGGTATGGGCATAGATTTCGCTGGACGACCGCACCTCGGGCAGCATGGCCCGCGGAACGTCGAGGATCTCCAACAACTCGTGGTCCCAATCGAGCGTGTGGATGTTGAACAACAAGGTTCGGCTGGCGTTGCTAAAGTCGGTGACGTGCCGCCGGCCGCCGCTAAGCCGCCAGATGAGCCAGCTATCCACGGTGCCGAAGAGGACGTCGCCGCGGCCGGCCGCCGCCCGCAGCCCGTCGTGGGTGTCGAAGAGGTGCTTGACCTTCGTGCCCGAAAAGTAAGGATCCAAGAGCAACCCGGTCTTCTGGCGCACCAGCGGCTCACATCCTTCGGCCTTGAGGGCATCGCAAATGCCGGCGCTGGCCCGACTCTGCCAGACAATCGCGTTGGCCACTGGACAGCCGGTGTGCCGGTCCCATAGGATGGTGGTTTCCCGCTGGTTGGTCACGCCGATGGCGGCGATGTCGGCCGCCGTGAGCGACGAGGCGGCCAGCACACGCTGGGCCACGCCCAACTGCGTGGCCCAGATTGCCTCGGGGTCGTGTTCCACCAGCCCCGGGGCGGGCAAGATTTGCGGCAGCTCCTCTTGGACGGCCGCCACCAGCCGGCCCTCGCGGCCAAACACCATGGCCCGGCTGGACGTGGTCCCTTGATCGAGAGCGAGAATGTATTGGGGCATGAGCGATAGACTAGCGTTCCGCCATCCCGGCTGCAAGCGTCGCGTCCAGGACCGCGTTTGCTGGGCTGGTGCGCGGCGTTGAGAGCGTGTCGCGGAGCAACGGTACAATGGTAGCCGCTGGCTCCAACCCACGGTTTGGGTCACGCGGGAAGTTTTCGGCGTCGCGTAGCGACCCCTGAAATCGAGGAGTCTTCCATGAGATGGTTTCGACCAGGCATTGCTCTGCGCTTGCTGTCCGGGTTCGGTATTCTGGGGATTGCCGCGGCGGGGTCCGCCGCCAGGGCCAATGACCAATCGGCGTTTGGCAAGAGCCTCGCCCAGCTTCGCCTGGTCCAGCAGGCGATCGGCCAGGGCAAGCTGGCCGAGGCCAAAGCGGCCTGTGCGGTGGTGCTCCAAATGAAAAAGGCCCCCGCGTATCACCGTTGGGAGGCGCAAGAACAGCTTAACGAGATGGAGCGGCTGCAAAAGGGACTGCCTGCCCGCGACCCGGCGGCGCAGCGCGTGGTCTTGCCGCAACAGCCGCGGCCGGCACGAACGCTCTACCTGGCCGCCGACGGCGACGATGCCAATCCCGGCAGCCAAGCCCGGCCGCTGCGGACCCTGGAGCGTGCCCGCGATGCCGTGCGGGCGCAAAAAGCCGGCGGGCTGCCGGCCGGGGGCGTGGAGATTTGAGA
>JAJYGU010000292.1:7142-8040 GCA_021784975.1 Planctomycetota bacterium | reverse complement strand
ACAACCCGCAGCTTCCGCCGACGGTGCTGCAAGTGGAATTCGAGGTGCAATCGCACATCGCCAATTTTACGGTTACGCCGTTGTGCGCGTTGCCGGGATGGACCAAGCCCTCCGCGACGAAAGAAGCGAAGACGCCGAGCGCCTCCGCCGATGGGCCGAAAGATGCGCCCGAGCTGACGCCTTTTCAGCGCGATCAGTTTAGCGATCTGGTCGACAAACTGCCGCGGCGGTTCCTGTCTCGCGCCAGTCATGCGCGAGGGAAGGAGCGTGAGCGGCTGCAATCACAACTGCAGTCGCAACTGGGGCAGTGCAAGGCGTTACACGACTTGTTGCACGCCCTGCGTAAAGAGAACCCGGATCGCGAGAACCAGGCCCGAGCGGTCTACTTTCGCCTCTTTCGGCAAATCGGCGACCGCCAGGTCGACCTGCTGGTGGCTGGCCCGCCGAAGTCCGCCGCCAAGTCCAAGCCCCCCGGGAAGAAACAGTAGCCGGTCATCCGGCCGCGGGCCCGGGGCTGACGTGGGAATCGAAGGCCCGCACCTCTTTCCAGTTTTCCCCGTGCTTGGTCATCAACTCGACGTGCTTGGGCGCGACCATGTAAGCGTCGAAAGCGGCCTGGTCGGAGAACACCACGTGCAAGGCGACATCGTACTGCGGGTCGCCCGAGGAAGGTTCGGCTTCGCAGTAGGTGCCGGCCGCGTAAAAGACAATGCCCGGCAAGTGCGCCAGATAGGCGTGGCAATCATCGACCATGCTTTGCACGGTGGCCGGGCGGCGGTCGTGCAGTTTGAAGTAGACGTTGTGGGCAATCATGGCAGGAGCCCGTTTGTCAGGGGGTGGTTGCTGTCGAAGTAAGTCCCAAACGCAAAATCCCAAATCCCAGACAAATCCAAAGCCC
>JAJYGU010000292.1:0-7132 GCA_021784975.1 Planctomycetota bacterium | reverse complement strand
CAGTTTGAAGTAGACGTTGTGGGCAATCATGGCAGGAGCCCGTTTGTCAGGGGTGGTTGCTGTCGAAGTAA
This sequence comes from Planctomycetota bacterium, assembly GCA_021784975.1. Classification (GTDB taxonomy): domain Bacteria; phylum Planctomycetota; class Planctomycetia; order Pirellulales; family Thermoguttaceae; genus JAJYGU01. Next base: position 7,061 of record JAJYGU010000292.1, on the reverse strand, counting down.
GTCCCAAACGCAAAATCCCAAATCCCAAACAAATCCAAAGCCCGAATCTTCAAATGTTCAAAAACAAGAGAGCCGCGGATCTTCATGGAGATTTCGGTATTTGAATTTGCTTGAGATTTCGAGCTTCGGATTTCGGATTTTGAGTTCGCTTCTGCGCCGACCGTAGTGTTTCGGCCGTGGCGGTTGTCTTCGCGGCTGGCGGCCCTAGCAACTTCTCGATTTCCGCCTCATCCAGGGTTTCGACTTGGGCTAGCGCAGTAGCCAGCCTTTCGAGTTGGTCGCGGTTCTCCTGGATCATGGCGGCCGCCTGGTCGGCCGCCTTGTGAAGGATGCGCATCACCTCCTCGTCGATCACCTGAGCGGTATGCTCGCTGAAGCGCCGCGGCTCGGCCATCTCTTTGCCCAGGAAGGGGTGGTCCTCGCCGTCGCGGAAGGCCACCGGACCGAGCCGCTTGCTCATGCCCCAATGGGTGACCATGCGGCGGGCAAGCTCGGTGGCCTTGTTCAGATCGTCCTCGGCGCCGGCGGTGAGCTCGTCGAACACCAGCTTTTCGGCGGCCCGGCCGCCCAGCAAGAACAGCAGCCGCGTACGGAGCTCGCCCTCGCCGATGTTCATGCGGTCTTCTTCGGGCAGCAGTTGCGTGGCCCCCAGCGAGCGGCCGCGGGGAATGATCGAAACCTTGTGCAGCCGATTGGTGCTGGGAACCAACCACGCCAGCAAGGCGTGGCCGGATTCGTGGTAGGCGGTCATCAGCTTCTCTTTGTCCGAAAGGACCTCCTCGCGCTTGACGCCCATCAGCACCTTGTCCAAGGCGTATTCGAAGTCGGCCGTGCTGACGCAGGTCTTGTCGTGCTGGCTGGCCCACAGGGCGGCCTCGTTGACCAGGTTGCGGATATCGGCCCCCGTCAGCCCGACCGTGCCTGCCGCCAGCCGCTCCAGGTCGACGTCGACATCCAAGGGGACGTCCTTGGTGTGGACCTCGAAGATCGCCTGGCGGCCCTTGAGGCTGGGGCGGTCGACGGTGATGTGGCGGTCGAAACGGCCCGGCCGCAGCAGGGCCGGGTCGAGCACGTCCGGGCGGTTGGTGGCGGCCATCACGATCACCGACTCGGTTTGGGTGAAGCCGTCCATCTCGCTGAGGATCTGGTTCAAGGTCTGTTCGCGTTCGTCGTGCCCGCCGCCCAAACCGGCCCCACGATGGCGTCCCACGGCGTCGATTTCGTCGATGAACAGGATGGCCGGGGCGTTTTCCTTGGCGGTGTTGAACAAGTCGCGGACGCGGCCCGCTCCCACCCCGACGAACATCTGGATGAACTCCGAGCCGTTGATCGAGAAAAACGGCACTCCCGCTTCGCCGGCCACCGCCCGGCCCAACAGCGTCTTTCCGGTCCCCGGCGGCCCCATCAGCAGGATGCCCTTGGGAACGCGGGCCCCCAAGCGTTGGAACCTGCCCGGGTTGCGGAGGAACTCGACCACCTCCTGCATTTCGCGCTTGACCCCCTCCAGGCCGGCCACGTTGGCAAAGGTCACCGACTTATCGCCCGCCTCATAGCGGCGGGCCCCGCTCTTGGAGAAGCCGCCCGTCAGTCCGCCGGTGAAGAACGAATCCCGCGCCCGGCGAAACAGGAACCACAGGGCCAAGAACAGGCCGACCGGGACCAGCAAGTAAGCGGTCATCAAGGTCAGAGTGTTGTCGGGCGGCTCGGTGGCCTGATATCTGTCCTTCAGCAGGTCGCGGAGTTCTCGGTCCAAGGCCGGATCCGAGAGGGCCATGGGGGGCAAAACCGTCTCGAATTTCTTGTCCAGCTTCGCCGGGGCCCCGCCCTTGTTGGCCGACGGCTGGGGATTGGCCGGCGCCTGCTTGAACTCGCCGAGCACCTTCGATCCCTGGATGTCTACCTTCTGAAGGTTCTTCTGCTCCAACTGCTCGCGAAACATCCCGTAGCTGATTTCCGAGCGTTGGGGCCGATTCCCGACGAAATACACAAAAATCAGCACTGCCGCCAAGACCAGCAACAACCACCAGGTGGATGCATTGGGCAGCGGCGGTCTCGGGCGCGGCTTGACGGGCAACGGCGGCTTGGAACGCGGATTGGAGGGCAAGGGCGGCTTGGGCAACTTCGGTTTTGATTCCACTGGAACCCCTTGGACGTGCTGCCTATACGGTCATCTGATGAATTATAGCGAACGGCCGCCGGTTTGCTAGAATAGCCGATATGGACCTTCTTCCCCAAGACTCGCCACGGCGCGGAGCCGTGGGCGTGGTGCTCCGCGATCATCGCATGCTGGTGATTCGCCGCGCCCGCGGAGTGGTGGCGCCCTTGGTCTATTGTTTTCCCGGCGGCGGCATCGAAGACGGTGAGTCGGAAGAAGAGGCGCTGATTCGGGAGTTCCGCGAGGAGGTTGGCCTGACCCTGCGGCCGCGGCGGCGGTTGTGGGAGTGCGTCACCGCCTGGAACGTCCCCCTGGCGTGGTGGCTCGGCGAAATCGACCCCGGGGCCACGCCGGTCGGCAACCCGGCCGAGGTCGAGTCGATCCACTGGCTCACGCTCGAAGAAATGGCGGGCCTGCCCGATCTGCTCTCCAGCAACCGCGAGTTCCTGGATCGGGTGGATCGGGGCGAGATCGTGCTGCCGCGGTGATTCGTTCACGCAACGCCCGGCGGCAGGCGGACCCCCATTTCCCGCAAGGTTCGCGCAATGGCCGCCAGGAGGGCCTCGATGTCGGACTCGAAGATCCGGCCGATGTTTCCGATGCGGAAGCAAGCGGCGTCCGACAGCTTGCCGGAGTAAATGATGTAGCCCTTGTCGTGCAGCCGGCTATAGAACTCTACGAACTCGAAGTGCGAGTCTTCGGGACAAAGGAAGGAGGTGATGATGTAACCCTGCAGATCGGGCCGCACATATTCCCGAAAGCCCATTTCCCGCATGCCGCCCAGGAGCCGCCGATGGTTGGCCTGGTAGCGGGCAGCCCGCGCCGCCAGGCCCCCTTCACGCTCCAGCTCCTCCAATGCCTGGGCGAAGGCCAGAACCACGTGCGTGGGCGGCGTAAAACGGAACAGGCCGGTCCGCTCCATGTAGCGCCACTGATCGAGCAGATCAAGACTCAGCGAGCGGGCCCAACCTTCGCTGGCCAGCAGCGGGTCGCGCCGGCAGATCACGTAGGCAAGTCCCGGCACGCCTTCGATGCACTTGTTGGCCGAGGAGACCAGGTAGTCGATGCCGCACGCCGCAAAATCGATGGGCACGGCGCCAAACGTGCTCATGGCATCGACGCAGAAGACACGGCCATGCCGTCTCACCACCGGGCCGATCTCGTCGATCGGATTGAGGATGCCGCTGGTGGTCTCGCAATGCACGATCGCCACGTGGCTGATGCTCCGATCCTCGCTCAACAGGCGATCCACCTCGTCCACCGACGGAATCTGATTCTCCGCGCAGCGCAGGACCGTTACGGCGACCCGCTGCACCGCCGCGATTTTGGCCGTCCGCTCGCCGTACGCGCCGTTGGCGATCACCAACAGTCTTCCGTGCGGGGGAATCGTGGACGCCACCAGGGCTTCGACGGCGAAGGTGCCGCTGCCCTGCATCAGCACCGCCTCGTAACCCTGGCGACGGGACACGCCCGCCACCGCCAGCAGCGATTCTCGCACCCGGACCACCACGGCGGCGAACTCCTTGTCCCAAGATCCCACGTCCCGCAGCATTGCTTGTTTGACGCTGCGGCTGGTGGTCAGCGGACCGGGAGTGAACAGCCGCGGATCGGCGGCCGCGGCCAGGCCGGCGAAATCCCCGCCGGCGGTCTTGGCGGATGGGGTTGTCCGATTCATGGGCCTGGCTGCTTTCACCGAGATATTCGCGGTCCGTGGTTAACGAGGCCTTGCGAGGCGAGAACGGCTACGGCCGCTCGCCGCGCGACAAACGGTCTTCGATATCGTCCAGGCAACTCAAGAGGTCGGCGATCCCGTCGACCACATAGTGCGCGCCGGCGACGGCCAGGCGAGCATAGGCTCGCTCGATCCGCTGGGCGTACTCGGCCGACGAGAGTCTGGCGATTTCTGCTTCGCTGAGGCCCAGTTCGTTGCCGGTTTTCGCCACGCCGACGGTCCACATGCCGGCATTGCGCCCTTCTTCAATGCCCGGCACCGTGTCGTCGACCTTGACCATCGCCTCCATGGGGTAGGTGCCCAACCGCTTGGCATTCTCAAAGCACATCCAGGGGGCCGGCCGCCCGGCGGGAACATCGGATCCGCACACCGCGGCGTCGGGTTGGTAGCCGCGGCGTTTGGCCTCCGGCAGAAGCACGGCCATCATTTCGGCGTCGTAGCCGGTGGTGGCCCCGATCCTCAGGCCTCGCCCACGGATGGCGGCCACCGTCTCCAGACAGCCCGGAACCAGGTCGGCATGCTCGGCCAAACAGGAAAGCTGCAGCGGTACGAATTCCGCAAACAGTCTATCGAGGTCATGTGGATCGGACGGGCGGCCCTGGGCCGCTTGCCAGCGCCGAGCCACCGCCGGCATGGCGAGAAGTCTCTCCAGGTGCACTCGCTTATGCGTGCCCATCGGCTCGCGGACCTCTTCCACGGTGATCTCGACGCCGTGCCGGCGAAAGACCTCGCAGAAAACGCCGGCGGGTGCGCGGCTGCCGTAGTCCACGGTGGTGCCGGCCCAGTCGAAGATCACCGCACGCAACGGACCGCGATAGCTGCGACGGAAGTCGAGGGCGTTCATGGCGAGATTGGCGGGGTGGTGGTGGTTCCAGATTAACTCATAATCCTAAGATGTTTGCGGGCGAGGGGCGAGAGGCTAGACTTTAATGAGTGCCTTAATGAGTCCGTTCCTATCCGGCAAGGTGGACACAAGCCTAAGACCTGCTATGCTTTACGTATGCAAAACCTGAATGACGTCCCCACGGTGGCCAAGAAGATCATCGGCAACGTCGAGAAGGTCATCGTCGGCAAGCGGCGGCAGATCATTCTCTCCTTGGTCTCCTGGTTTTGCGGAGGGCACGTGCTGCTGGAAGACGTGCCGGGCGTGGCGAAGACCGTGCTCGCCCGCGCCATGGCCCGGAGCGTCAACTGCCTGTTCAAGCGGATCCAGTGTACCCCCGACCTGCTGCCCACCGACGTGACCGGTGTTTCGGTGTTCAACCAGAAGACCACCGAGTTCGAGTTTCGCCCCGGCCCGATCTTCGCCCAGGTGGTGCTGACCGACGAAATCAACCGCGCCACCCCGCGGACCCAGGCCGCCCTGCTGGAGGCGATGGCCGAGGGCCGAGTGACCGTCGACGGCGTCACCCACGAGTTGCAGCCGCCTTTCTTAGTAATCGCCACCCAGAACCCGATCGACCACGAAGGCACCTTCCCGTTGCCGGAGGCGCAGCTCGACCGTTTTCTGATGCGCTTCAGCCTGGGGTATCCGAGCATGGAAGAGGAAATCCGCATGCTCGATTTGTTGGAACATGGCCATCCGTTGGAGGTCTTGGAGCCGGTCGTCGCCGCCGCGGACCTGGCAGCGGCCCAGCAGGCGGTGCGGAACGTCTACGTCGATCCCAAGGTCCGCCGCTACATCACCCAGATCGTGCAAAACACCCGCGACAACGACGACGTGGCTTTGGGCGGCAGCCCGCGGGCGTCGATTGCCCTGTTTCGCACCTCGCAGGCGCTGGCGGCCGTGGGGGGGCGGGACTTCGTGCGGCCGGATGACGTGAAACAATTGACCGGACCGGTGTTGACCCACCGGCTGATTCTGCGGCCGGAGAGCCGGCTGCGAAAGCTGACCCCGGCTACGGTAGTGGCCGACGTGGTCGCCGAGATTCCCGTTCCCATCCTCACCGAGGGCAGGGATCCCTCGCTGCCGTTACCTTATGACGAATAGCACCCGACGATCGGCCCCCTCGCCCTGCGGGAGAGGGGCAAGGGGTGAGGGCAACTTGCCGAAACTGCTGTCATGAAGTGGCTGGCCGCCGCCCTCTTGTTGCTGCTAGTCGCCCTGGCCCTTGGGCTGGGGCTGCCGGCTTACGCCATATACGCCCTGCTGGGCATCCTGCTGATTAGCCGTTGGTTGGCGTGGCACTGGAGCCGGAGCCTGTCGGCGGTGCGGGAATGCAACCGCTACTCGGTCAATGTCGGCGACACGGTGGCGGTGGTCGTCACTCTTGGCAACGCCAGCCGCATCCCGGTTGCCTGGGCGCTCATCGAAGACTTGCTGCCGCTGCGGGCGCTCAGCTATCGGCCGCCGAGCCTGGAGGTCCGCGGCCGGCGGGTCCAATTGACCATGCTGCCAGGCGGCGGCCGGCATACCATGTTCTATCAATTGCAGTGCAACCGCCGCGGCTACCATCAAGTCGGCCCGTTGATCGTCGAGACCGGCGACCTGTTTGGGCTGCACCGCCGATATCGTGTCCTTACCTCGCCGCACTTCCTGCTGGTGTATCCTCAGGTGGTGCCCTTGGAGGGTTTCGAGTTGGCCTCGCGGCGGCCGATCGGCGAGGTTCGCATTTCGCACCGCCTCTACGAAGATCCCACCCGCATCGCCGGCGTGCGGGCCTACCAGGCCGGCGATCCGCTGAACCGCGTGCATTGGCGGGCAACCGCCCGCACCGGCCAGTTGCACTGCAAGGTCTACGAACCGTCGTGCGTGGTGGGGGCCACGCTCCTGCTGGATTTCCATCAGGCCGCCTTCGATCCGAACCAGGAGCCCTATCGCTCCGAGCTCTCGGTCACGGCCGCCGCCTCGCTGGCCAACGCGGTGTATGAGATGGACCAGCAGATCGGGCTGGTCACCAATGGCCGCGACGCCGCCGACCGCATTCGCCAGGAAGGCTGGGACTACGACATCCGCTCCCGTAAGGCGGCCCGCCGGGCCGCCGCCATGTTGGAGTCGAGCGATCGGCTCCAACCGGTAGTGGTCGAGACCCGCCGCGGGCCCGAGCAACTGGCCCGAATCCTCTCCACCCTTGCCCGAGTGGAACTGACCGACGGCCTGACGTTTCCACAGCTTGTGTTGGAGACTGCCGGCCGGCTGCCGCGTGACGCCACCGTGGTGGCGATCTTACCCTC
>JAJYGU010000495.1 GCA_021784975.1 Planctomycetota bacterium | reverse complement strand
AGACCTCGCCGCCCAGCAGCTTGCACAACTCCTTGACGATCGACAGCCCCAAGCCGCTGCCCGAGAATTCGCGGGTCATGGCGTCGCCGCCGGGCATGGCGGTGCGGCCCTGGCGGAACTTGTCGAAGATCGCCTGCTGGTCTTCGGCGGCGATGCCCACCCCCGTGTCGGCTACGGTAAGCACCATGAAGTTCGCCTCGTCGCAGCGGACCGAACAGGTGATGCGGCCCCCTTCGGGCGTGAACTTGATGGCATTGGAGAGCAGGTTGTTGAGGATCTGCTGCACGCGGGCCTGGTCCTGCCGCAGGGGCGGCAGTTCCGGATCGACACTGATCTCCAGGTCGATATTCTTGCGTTCGGTAAGCGGCCGGGCCATGTCGCACTGGGCGGCCAGCACCTGGGTGATGCGGAAGTCGCTGAGCCGGATCCCCATCTTGCCGCTCTCGATCTTGGCCAGGTCCAATACGTCGTTGATCATCTCCAGCAGGGTGCGGCCCGACTTCTGGATGTTCTGCACGTAGCGTTTCTGCTTCTCGTCGAGCGAATCGATCGAGCCTAGCACGTCGCTAAAGCCGAGGATGCTGTTTAGCGGCGTCCTTAGCTCGTGGCTCATGGTGGCCAGGAAATCGCTCTTGACCATGTTCATTTCATAGAGCCGCATGTTGGCCTGGGCCAGTTCGTCGACCTTGGCGTCGAGATTGACGTTGGCGTGTCGGAGTTCCTCCTGGGCGTCGGTGAGGTGCCGCAACATGCGGTTGAAGGCGACCGCCAATTCCTCGAATTCGTCGCCGGTGTGGATCTCCGCCCGCAGGGTCGTGTTGCCGCGGCTGATCGAATCGCTCACGTCGCGGAGGTGGTGCAGGGGCTTGACGATCACGTAGCGGACGATGGCATACAGGGCTACCATCGCCAGGAACATGGTGATGATGGCGGTGGCCAGCATGATGGCGTAGTTCTCGGTTTGGGCGTGCCGCGTCGCCTCGGTCGAGAACGTGACCCTCGCGACGGCCATCAGATCGCCGTCGTGCTCTGCGGTGGAGTGCGAGACCGGGCCCTCCGGCAGAGTCGAATCTCCACTGATCGTCCGACCTGGTTGGTGACAACCAATCAGACAGGCGCGGGTGGCACGTATGGACTGGTAATAAAAGTAAGTATTCCCGTCCTCCGACTTCCGCGAAGCCCATTCATCCTTGTCGAAGACTTCCCGTTTGGGGGATTGGTTCTTGAGGAAGCGTTGGACGACTCCGCGTTCGAACTTGTCGGCAGGGGCATACTCGTCCGCGTTCTCGCGGAGGGCGGCCATATGCTCGGGGACGATGAACCGCACGTCGTAGCGCTGCTCTGTCAGTGACTTTGAGATTGCCTGCAGGGTTGGATCGTCGATCGGGGCCTTAAGTGGCGCTTCTTTGCTCGATCCCAGGGTCTTCCAGTGTAGGAGTTGCTGATCTTCGACCGTCAGCAGCCAACCTGTAAAGCGGTTCTGCTTCTCGACGATCTGGTCGGTCTTCATTCCGTAGAACCAGAAGCTGCCGGAGATCAACAGAAACAGGCAGATCCCGAACAGGAGGCGGCACTTCCGCTCCAGGCTGGTCTCGCCGAGCACGCGTTTGACGGAGCGATACGACATAACTTGCGCATTTTACGCCAAGACCCCGGAGGGTGAAAGGCGAAAGCGGAAGGCGGAGGGCTTTGGCGCACGTCGCAGAGCGACGACGTGAGGGTAGCCGTGGGTTTCAACCCACGGTTCGGTTGAAAATTCCATTGCGAACCCTGTCATGCACCCGTCAACTCTCGACTCCTCGAAACGCCATTGACGCGCGGCGGCAATTTCCCCTATTGTGCTCCCCCTAGAGTGGGCCAAACCCTGCGCAGCGGGCACAATCTCCCAGCTTCGCCTGATTCGCCAGCTTAGCGACTGACGTTAGAACGCCACGGAACATCGTCTTTGATCGCGAAGACGCGAACGAGCGAAAACGCGAGACGGGCAAGGGCCGCAGGTCGCGGGCCGGTTGCAGACGACTTTCCTAGTTCCTTTCGATTTCGCGTTTTCGCACTTTCCCCCTTTCGCGACTGTCCGGCAACGATGCGACAGGCTGCTTTCTCTCGCACTTTCGCGCCTTCGCGATGAAACGTCATGTTGCGAATTCAACCCAGGACGAATCGCCCGAGCCCTGGCGGCGACCAGGTCGGGCAGCTCCTCTTGGCGGTGCTGCTAGCGGCGGTTTCCGCCAACGGTTGTTCGTCGAACAAGATCTCGCTGCGATCGGTGCCTAAGAGTCCGCTAATCGATCAACTCGACCTGACCTCGTACACCGGACCAAAGCCGAGTCCGCGAACCCTCCAGTTGCTGCGGGTCTACAACTTGACCGGCCACCTCGGCATGGATGCCCGGCCGCTGCTGGAACGCTTGCAGGCCATCGATGATCGCGAGCCCTCGTCCGACAAGGTGTACGCCCTTTCCGAGCTGGCCTTCCTGGGAGGCAAGAAGGCCGAACGGATCGATAAATCCGCGGCGATGGACCTTTACGCCACGGCCGCGCTGCACGCCTACCGCTACTTGTTCGACGAGCGTTTCGCCGCCACCCGCAATCCTTACGACCCGCAATACCGCGGGGCCTGCGATCTGTACAACGGGGCCTTGGAGTCGGTGCTGCGGATCGTCTGTGCCAAGAGAGAACTGAGACCGAACACCACCATCACCCTCCATGCCGCCGGCGGCACCTGGGACCTCACCTGCGTACTCCGCGGCACGCCTTGGCAGGCCCAGGACTTCGAGCAAATCAAGTTCAGCTCCGACTACGAAGTGACGGGGATGCGGAACCAGTACTTGACGCACGGCCTGGGCGTGCCGCTAATCGCGGTGCGCCACAGTTACCCAGGCGAACCGGCGGCCGCCAGGTATTATCCGCCCGGATTGAGCTTTCCGGTCACGGCGTTTTTGCGGCCGCTCTCGCGGATCGACGCCCCCACCGACCAGGCAGTTGGGCACAACCAAGGCGCCCTGGAGTTTTACGATCCGCTGGCCACCGATGGCATATGGGTAGGTCCGCAGCGAGTGCCCTTGGAGAGCGATCTCACCACGCCCTTGGCCTACTTTCTCTCGCGGCCGGAACTAAACAACCTGGCCACGCTGGGCCTGCTGACGCCGGCCGTGCTGTTGAAGTCTCCGGATGATCTGCTGCACGCCCTGCCCGGCCAGGCCCGGCCGATCATGGGGCTTTACATGGCCCAGCCCTACGAGCCGGGCAAGATTCCGGTACTGATGATCCACGGGCTGTGGTCGAGCCCGATGACCTGGATGGAGATGTTCAACGACCTCCGCAGCCAACCGCAGCTTCGCCGGCACTACCAGTTCTGGTTCTACCTGTATCCCACCGATCAGCCGTTCTGGTTGAGCGCGGCCCAGCTCCGCCACGACCTGCGCCAGGCCCGCGAGGTGCTCGACCCCGGGCGGCGTGAGCCGGCGCTGGACGCCATGGTCCTGATCGGTCACAGCATGGGCGGGCTGGTGGCCCGGCTGCAGACGCTCAACAGCGGCGACGATTTCTGGAAGCTGGTGAGCAGCCAGCCGCTGTCGCAGATCAAGACCGACCCGGAAGTGCGGCGGAAGCTGCAAGCGACTTTCTTTTTCCAGCCCAATCCGTCCATCCGCCGCGTAGTGACCATCAGTACCCCGTTCCACGGCAGCAGCTTCTCCAACCAGGCCAGCCAATGGTTGATCGACGAGATGCTCCGCCTGCCGGGCCGACTGGCCAGCAGCCAGCAGAAGTTGTTCCGCGACAACGAAGACGCGATTCCCGACAATTCGCTGTTGAGGGTCGAAACCAGCATCGACTCGCTGGCCCCCAGTTCCCCCATCTTCGCAGTGATGCTGGCCGCCAAGCGGCCGCCGTGGGTCCGCTATCACAACATCATCGCCGTGACGCCCAAACCGCAGTGGCTGACGGACTTGACTGGCGAGGGTGACGGCTGGGTCTCCCGCCAGAGCGCGCATGGGGACGACGTGGAATCCGAACTCATTGTTCCGGCCGACCACACCAGCATCCAGATGCACCCCGCGGCGGTGCTCGAGGTGCGGCGGATCCTGCTGGAACACCTGGCGGAGATGACCGGCCGACGCTGAAGGCGGAAAGCCGAAAGCGGAGAGTGACATGCCGTCACGCCGCGGACGGGTCGGCATGTCGGTGCGATTCCTCCATGCTCACCCGATGGCACCAAAAGGGCACCCGAACGATCGTCTACCACCTACAGCCGCAGTTCGATAGCGTCGCAAGCCGTCGGGGTACGGAACGATTTTCTGGCGTCCGAGACCGACCGCATCCGAATGCCGTATAAGCGGCCCTCCAAGAACAAGTTGGGGACTGTCCCAATTCTCGTCCGACGAAAATGGGACTGTCCCCTTAGCGAAAGTGGAAGTTATTACTGGACGGCCGCTAAGTTGGTGCCTTTCGGGTCGTTTGTGCGCTCGACCCCCGGGGCGAGCGATTTTTGCGGTGCTGGATCCGGAGCGGCAAGTCGCCTTGGGACAAGGAGTTACATTGTGCGGTGGAGACAACCCGTTGGTGGCACGTGAGCGAAATGGGGCGACGGGCGGTGGCCGCTTTCGCCAAGTGCGGGCTGGCAGGCGGCTTACGACAAGTGCGCGGAGCAAAGTAATTCCGGGCGTTGGGAGAAACGTGCCGTGCACAATTCGCTTGGTAATAGTTGTTTACGTTGCGGTCGATATTGGAGACAGTGAAACTATACGTATGCACATGATAGCTCTTGCCACCGGTGGTTTCCAGCCGAGTTCCCGGGCCAGACGGGCGGTCGAGCGACGGGACGAGGCAGGAACACTGATTACCGCTAATAACCGCTGATAACCGCTTAGTGCCTCTGCCACGGAAATTGGGACACTGCCGGGGGTTGATTCGGCAGGAGGAAGGCAATCCGTGGAAGCGCCCGACAGGGCGGGGAGTCGGTGTTCAGACGACCGTGTCGGACGAGGCAGCAGTCGCGCCTGCGCGCGTCGGTGTGTCGCGCCTCAGTCTGCAATCACAAGTAGATAATCTTCGTCGGTGTGCGCCACCGACGCAGGTTTCGTGCGGCTGAGAACCACGAAGGGGCGTCGCACCGAAGGAGTCGCCCCAAGGCTTATGCCATATCCAGTGGGCTGCGAACGCCCAATCCGGGCTTGCTCATCACGTGCGTGTAAATCTGCGTTGTGCTGACATCGCTGTGGCCCAGCAATTCTTGGACCGTCCTGATATCGGTTCCCGCTTCCAGCAAATGCGTTGCGAAACTGTGACGCAGGGTGTGACAGCTTGCCCGCTTACTGAGCTTTGCCAGTTCGACCGCTTTCTTCATGGCTCGCTGCAAGCCGTCCTCCAGAACGTGGTTGCGGCGAACGATGCCCGAACGGGGATCGCGGGAGGGAGACCTTGCGGCGAAGACCCATTGCCACGGCCATGAGACGCCCGCGTTGGGCGACGTGACCGCGAAGGCGTATGGCAATTCGACGCCCGGCAGGTTCTGCTCCCGGTCCTGCGCGTGCAGGCCCCGCAGACGCTCGATATGCTCGTGCAATGGCCCGCGCAGCGAGTCGGGCAGTATCGTGACGCGATCTTTGTCCCCTTTGCCGCTGCGGACCGTAATCGTTCCCGCAGCCAAATCGACGTCCTTAATCCGTAGCCGCACGCACTCCATCAGTCGCATGCCGGACCCGTAAAGCAGGCGGGCCATCAGACCGTAGGTGCCGGAAAGGTGCGTTAGCACCCGCTGCACTTCGTCGCGCGTCAGCACGGTGGGCAGCCGCTTCGGTCGCTTGGCGGGCTCGAATTCGCCGAATTCGCCCGGATCGCGACGGATCACTTCCCGGTACATGAACACGATGGCATTGAGGGCCTGGTTCTGGGTCGACGCCGCAACCTTGCGGTTTACGGCCAAGTGCGTCAGGAACGCGCGGACCTCGGAAGGGCCCATCTCTCGGGGGTGTCGTTTGTTGTGGAAGAGGATGAACCGCTTGACCCAAGCAACATACGACTGCTCGGTTCGATAGGAGAGGTGTTTCACGCGGCAGGCGTTGGCAACTTGGTCGAGAAACCGCGGTTCACCGCTTTGCGGGGTTAGTAGTGGCCCATCTGGCGCGGAATGTGGCGTGCGTTGCGGTCTAGCACGAGGCGGATTGCGGTCTAGCATGGCGGTCGGAGAACACTGGGTTTGGGCAAGTCCTAAATACTTCGATTGATATCTTACGGGAGGAGACTTGACAAGTCCATGCTCGACCGCGAAACTAATACACTACTCGACCGCAGTTTCGCGGCCTAATACCTGTTCGGCCGGAGGAGGCGCCACGCCGCGCATGCCATGCAGCAGTTTCCCGACCCGACACCCGCCGATCAGTTCGAATACCTGCTGCGGCTTTACTTCGGTAGCGATCCCAACCGGCTTTCCTCCTGCGTCGGCCGCGCATACCGGGACTTGAACCGGACCCTTCATGGGTTCGCCAAGGTGCCTGAAGGAGACGGGGCGCGTGTCCGTGCGTCATCCGTCGTGCGGGCGTTCCTTACTGGTTTGGGTGGCGTCAGCCTCGACCAAGCGGCGTTCGACGGTCGGCACAAAGACGCCTGCACCGAGCTGTGTTCGACATACGCGGCGGCCGGGTTCGCCGAGTTCCGGGTGGGGCAGGCTCAGAAATGGCTCAATATGGCTTTGAAGTATGTGTTCGCGTTCGGGGAGGACCGACTGCCCGGTTACACCGGCGCGTTCGACCTGGCCCACATCCCGCTGGACAACATCATCCTGGGCCAACTCCGTGGCTTCGGGATGCCACGGCTCACCATCCGGTGGAGTCGGCTCGCCGAGTACGAGGAGTATATGGGCATCCAACGGTGGGTCCGGTTGGCGTTTCCCGAATCCGCGCCGCTCGCGGTTGAGTTCACGCTTTGGCAGAATGCGCGCGCGACGCTCCCAGATTGCCCCTCCTGACGTTGGCGACTGCAGGCGTTGACGCGACAGCGTCCCCGAGTCTAGGATTCGTTAACGGTGCAACACTACCAGAAGTAACTCCCATGCCCCTTTTGGAGGGCGGAATGGAATTAACTGCCGTCTATATCAGCGTGCCCGAAGGGTACATTGGGTTCGTCGAGGAGTTGCCGGGCGCAAATACACAAGGAGCAACGCTCGATGAGGTTCGCGAGAATCTCCGAGAAGCGGTGCAGCTAATCCTCGAAGCCAACCGGGAGTTGGCGGAGCGGTCGCTAGTCGGACAGGACGTGTCCAGAGAACCGTTCAGCCTGCGATCATGAAACGACAGGACCTGATCCGGCACGTCGAATCGCACGGTTGCCTTCTGCTTCGCGAAGGCGCTCGGCACACCGTCTATTACAATCCAGCGAACAACCAGACGTCTGCTATTCCGCGCCATCGCGAAATCAACGAGTTCCTCGCGCGAAAGATCTGCCGTGATCTTGGGATTCCCGAGCCGTGATCGCCGAACCAGCGCATGCAGCCGACCGGGCACGCGTTTGGCTTTGAATTTCCTTCAGGTGAGTCGTCGCGTGCCCGGCGGCTGATGCGGAACGTTAGCCCCAACGAGTAGTCACCGATGGAAACCACGGAGAAGATCGTCGAGTCGTACTGCCGCTACGTGAAGCAATGGTTCACCATTCCGAACATCAAGTGCGAAGGCCAGTACGAATTCGATCTACTTGCCGTCGATACCACCTCGCCAAACAAGTTGGGGCCGTATCACATCCAATGCGGTGTGTCCATCTCCGGGTCGTATTCAAAGCTCACGGCCAAGCCTTTTTCCAGCGAGCAGCTACGCATCAGGGTTCAGCTTTTTGCAATGGCCGCTGACGGCCGGAAGTCGAAGAAGGGCTAACCAACGACTGAAGCTGACCGGGGCCGGCATCCTGGTTTTGCGGGCTTTAACGTCCTTGCAAGGCGGAACGGGCAGCTTGCCATATACCCCACTTTCCGCACATCTGGGTTCCATTTTCTGCGAATTATTTGAGGTGGGCAAGTCATCGGCCATAGTCATTTGTGGGAAGCCCAAGGAGTTTGAGGAGGCGGCGTTG
>JAJYGU010000418.1 GCA_021784975.1 Planctomycetota bacterium | reverse complement strand
GTCGTACGCGGTCGGCCGACACGTCGATCACCTCCAGGCGGTCGATCGCGTTGCGGGCACGACGGGCAACCTCGGGCAACAACAATTGCAAGGTGTCGCGATAACTCCGCTGGGTGTTCCAAGCGAGGTTCCGCTCGCTGACGATGTGCTCCATCAGGAATCGGCGAACCCACGGGCCAAGCAGGGAAGTGTCACGCATGATCGTCCTCCCCGTGGGCATACCGCTCGAAGCGCGCACTGGCCCACTTTAGCAACTCGGGTGTCATGGTTAAGTACACCTGGGTTTCTCTCAGTTTGGCGTGCCCAAGGTAAACGGAGAGATGATAGACGAGCCGTTGGACATCCGCTCCCTGCTCGTACCATGCCGTCAAGCGATGTACGGCAAACGTGTGCCGAAGGTCGTGCAACCGCGGCTGATAACGACCGCCATCCGAACGCTGCACGCCGGCCTGCCGTCGTAGCCGGGCAAAGGCATGATGCAGCGTCCAGCGGCTGATCGTCGCGCCGTCTCGGCCGACGAAGAAGGGACTGCCCGCGTCGGTTGTCGGATGGGCGGTGGCCCGCCAAGATGCGTAATCGCTGAGGACCTTCGTCAGATCACGTCCGATCGGAACCAATCGCGACTTGAAGAACTTGGTGCTGTGGATGGTGAGCAACCTGTTCGGCAAGTCAACATCCGCAAGCGGCAGGTCCAATACCTCCTGGCGACGCAGTCCCGCCCCGTAAACTGCCAGCACAATCGCGTGTACCGTGGGTGGCTCGATCAGCTTGGGGAAGCGCAAAAAAGAGGGAATCGCATCCAACAGGCGGCGAAGTTCTTCGTGCGAGTAGATGTACGGAACGAGCGTCGGACAACGCTTCGGCAGTTGCTTCGGCAAGGGGGCGTGGTGCAGGTGCCCGCGGCTGATTGCAAACTGGAAAAACCCGTTCAGTGCCGAATACTTGACGTGCCATGCGTTGGTGATCGGTCCCGTACCGGCCAAGAATGCCTCTACCCGTTTGGCCCGAATCCGCCTGACCTGTCTCTGCTGCCCGACAGCGCGGCAGAAGGAGCGCAGGATCGCCTCGTTCGTCAGACACTTCTCGCCTAACGTCCGCCGAAAGCCTACATACGACGTGACAAGATCGTCGAGGTTCATAGCAGACCCTCCAACGTGAAGTCACTGACGATTCGGAGTGCGGCCAGATCGACCTTTGCGTAGACGCGGGTTGCTTCCAGCGACTGATGGCCAAGGTGGTCGCCGATCTCTTTCAGGGACAGGCCTTGCGCCAGTAGATGCGTGGCGCACGCGTGGCGCAGCATGTGGGCGCCATAGTGGGGCAAACTCAGCCCCAGCAGGTGCAAGCGACGATCGACCATCCCTCCGACACTCTTACTGCACAATGGTCGAAACGGCGCAAGGAGGGTGACGAACATCTCCCGCTGATCCAACCGAGGCCGCACCGTCTGTAGGTAGCGGAGGACGGCATCTCCGACAGGCCGACACAATGGGTAGCTGCGTGGTCGCTGCCCTTTGCCATGCGGGATGGTCAGCAGTTCGCGTTCCCAGTCGAAGTCGTCCAGCCGCAGCACGGCGACCTCTCCCGCACGAAGGCCGTATACTGCCAGCAGAAGTAACAAGGCCCGATCGCGGATGTCAACGGCCCGGTCGCTCTGTGCCGCCGCCAACAGCCGGTTTACGTCGCCCCAGGACGGCCCGAGTGGCAAACCTTCATGCTGGTACACTGGCGGAGTCTTGACCGCGTCGGCCAGACCTCGACAGCACCAACCACGACCTTCCGCGAACCGAAAGAACGGACGAATCGCCGCTGCCCACCTCCGGATGCCGACGCGCGAGTACTGATTGTTCCGAACCTTCTGCGCCAGCAACTCGTTCACCTCAGCCCCGGTCAGCGTCTTGAGCGGTAGGTCAGCTTTACTAATCTGCGCGAGGAACTCCAGAATCGCTCCACGGCTATACTTGACGGTTGAGGGCGACAACCCACGTTCCCGAACCATATAGTCGGTGAATTCAGAAACTTGATCGGCGTATGGCTGCTGGACTGCGGCAGGCACTTGCATCCGCCCCAAGAATGACAGCCACCGGACGGCGTGGCCTGTAAATACCCGGACTCCCAAGCGACGGTTCTTCCACACTCTCGACCCCTTGGATCGGCGACTGACCCAGCGGTTTGCTGCGGCCTCAATCTCGACTCTGGTGATCAGTTCACCAGGGCGATTGGCCAATCGCAGAGCCTTGGCGATGAGCAGCGTGTAGCTGACGATGGCCCGCAACGTGTGCCGAGACATCTGCTGCTCAGCGCAGTGGACGAGGTAGCGACGCCGCTCCTCGGCCAGTGGGCCATTGTGATGGGCAGCCAGCGCGCGCGGCTGCTTCAAGAATTGATCAAACATAGTCGAACCTCCTAAATGAATGGAAGGGGGGAAGGTTCGACTATACACACAAATTATGTGGCGTTCAGCTTGGTAGAACCTAACCAATGGCGGGCCACAACGCGTTCGCAGACCGCGTGGCAACATAAGCGACTACGCAACATAACTTGCGAAGTATTATGACCGGGCGAGCACGCTGTTGCGTGCCGCCGAAACACCTAGAAGAGGAGAAGAAGCGATGACCAACGGTTTTGGAATCAAGCACGACGAAGAGACGATCCGCAAGGCGCCCAATCGGCCGGCCAAGGCCTCCAAGCAGGACGCGAGCAAGGCCAAGCCGCAATCCACGGCCGGCTCGCCGAAGCGCTGACCACTTCGCTTCGGCGACGTTACCAACGGCGTGTGACGTCGATCGAGCGCCGGCGAACTCCCTTTCGGCGGGAAGTTTGACCGCACCCGCCCGGGTGCGCTACTGTACACCTTGTTCGTTCTTTCCCACAGTTTCTCTAACGAGACGAGGTGTACGATGCCTAATTTGATACGGGCAAGCCGCGAACTATTCGAGCGGCCGCCGGACGAGCGTTTCGAGTCGATGACCGACCTCTTGAAGCACTGCCAGGACCTCAAGGAGCGGAGCCGGCGGCTCAAGGAAGCCGGCACCGAGTTCCGGCCGGTCTTTCACGAAGGCGACGTGGCCCTACAGGTCAACTGCCACCCGCCCTGTCGACTTAACGACTGGTCGTTCAGCCAATTGTGCGGCATTGCCGGCGTGGCCAAGGATACGGTCAACCGGCTACAGCCCCATACGGCAGCCCAGGTCCTCACCGAGACCTTCCGCCAACGGACCCGCGACGACACCGAGCTCCAGGCCCTGGTGTTCGACGACACGGTCGTCCGTGCCATTAACGGCGAGCATTACAAACGCCTGTGGAACGCCGAGATCATCGCCATGCTCCAGGAGTTTGCGGTCGATTTCACCCCGCCGCAAAAGGGCTACAACGGCGCCACCGGGCTCTACGCCGGCCAGCAGGACATGTTCTGTTTCCTGATCGATCCCGCCGGCTGGGCGGAGATCGGCGAGGATGCTTTCGCCCCGGGGTTCTTCGTCTGGAACAGCGAAGTCGGCCGTCGCACGGTGGGGGTATCGACCTTCTGGTTCCAGGCCGTCTGTGCCAACCACGTGGTCTGGGATGCAACAACATTCGACACGCAATGCCTCCTTTGTTACAGACGCTCGGCAAGGCTTTTGCTGATAATCGGCCAGTTACAGGCATAGATCGAGTTTCCTTTCAGTTAAGGGATTTCGCTGAATGTAAAGGAGCAGCAACCCGGAACGGTAGACGCGTCATACAGCCAGCGCACCATCTTCTCCTGCACGAGTGTTACCCTACCGTTCGTTGCGCAATGTTTCCCACGGCGCTACGCTGCTTTATGCGAGAGTCGTAACTTTCGCTCTGGTCCTTTCCATTCCATGGTCTTGTAACAAGAGGAGTATGTCATGGTCACTTCCAACCTCTGTCTGCATCGGGGCGCGCGCGTCGTGGATCGCGGGCAGTTGGACGCCGTTGAGTCGCCGGTTGCCACCGAAACGTGGTTTCCGCTGCGGCATAGTCGGGTGCTGGATACGGTGCTGGAGACGCTGGAGGCAGCCGCCTTCCACGTCGACAACGTGCAATTGTCCCTTTCGCAGGACAACGCGCGTTTCTTCGGCACGCTCGATCTGGCCACATCCGTAGGAGGCGGCACCACGCTGGCGGTCGGTGTGCGGAACTCGGTGGACAAGACGTTTCCCCTGGGGTTTTGTGCCGGCTGCCGCGTGTTCGTGTGTGACAACTTGGCCTTCCGCTCCGAGCTTCTGGTGGCGCGCAAGCACACGCGCAACGGCGTCATCCGTTTCCAGGAGGCCATTGCTTTGGCTGTGCAATCTCTCGGCCAGTTCCAGGAGGCGGAATCGCGTCGCATCCAACAGATGCAGGGGCACCGACTTTCGGATTTTCATGCCGACTCTCTGATGCTCCAAGCGTATGAGCGAGGCGTTATTTCCCTGCGAACGCTCCCTCGGGTCATCGATGCGTGGCGCAAGCCAGCCCATCCCGACTTCGAACCGCGCACGCTCTGGTCACTGATGAACGCCTTCACCGGAGCACTGAAGGATCGCAGCATGAGCAACCCGCAGCAGTTCGCCTTGCGGACGATGCGTCTCAATGCCCTGCTCAGTCCGTCGAGTTGTTAAGGCAAGTCCTGACAATGGCCGTGGGCCCCCAAGCACCACGCGAGTGAGGATCTCATCCCCTTTCTCTCGAGAAAGGGGATTTTTGCGTCGATCTGTTTGCGAACATCTGGCAATCTCATGTCGTCGGTCGCAGTTTAGGGGTCGTCAGTCGAAGCGGATAGCCAACACTCGGGGCCGGACGGCAATAGGCATGGAGTTTGTAGAGTCGTTCCAATTCCTCTTCGTCGGCCCACACGATCCACCGCTGCATCCCCATCTTGACCTTGCGCGCGTGAACCCAGCCCTTGCTGATCCATCCCTTGAATGTCCCGAAGGGCACTTCCAATTTCCGGCACAGGTCGTGTGCCAGCCACTCGTGTGGCTGACACAGATTAGAGACGTCCCGCCGTCGGGAGAGTCCCAATCGTGCCAACAAGGCCCGCACCAGCACGCCGCTAAACTTCTTGTGTTTGCCACGGGGTGTATGGAAGCCCTCCCGGTTCAGTTGGTCGGCCATGTACGCGGAGGTGTGTCCTTCCCTTCGCAACTTCGTCAGCCGTGCGACCAAACGATCGTAGTCGCTAAGCTGCTCGTATCGGCCGAGAGAGCGGCGCACCTCGTGCCGGCTCACGAAACCGCCGACCCATTGGATCGCGACATCGACGATTTCCGAGTGTCCTTGGATATCGATGGCCACTCCCTCGATCAATTGACGGACCACTTCCTGACGATCTTGGATTGTGGTCGACGGTGAGGCCCACAACGCCGGAATGTTCGAGGACAGCTCCCCGATACGAGCCCGATCCTGTTCCGACAATTCGGCGGGAGATTCACCTTGAAAACGGTCGTATTCCTCGCGTACCTGACGCTCGTCCAGCAGGGCCTTTTCCCAGCGTTGTTCCAATTCACGTGCGACGAGCCTGTTCTCCGGTTCGACGGCGTGATACTGCCGCGCCGCGCGATCCACCTCATAATGGGCGCGTTCCAGCCGCCGTCGCCAATGCTGCGATAACCGTCGCCGCTCTCGCTCCAGGTTTTCGGCGGCGCTGAGGCTCAACTCGATCGCGGCCGGCGCAATGGCCGACAACACCTGCCGTTCCACCAGTTCATCCACCGGCCGGGCGGCCAGATCCTGGGTCTCGCAACGATCCGTGGGGTCATTGCGATGGCAGACGTAATGGGCGCGCGCCGGCTGGCCAGGGTAAACCACGGCCATGCGCCGGCCGCACTTGCCACACCTCACTAGGCCCGCCAGCAAGGATGCCCCGTTCCGCGGCGCCCCCAGGGCGTCGAACCACGAACGGTTCTCGCGTAGCCGTCGCTGGTGGGCCAGGAACTGGTCCCAAGTGATGTAGGCAGGCATGCTGTCTTTGCGAAGAACCTGCCACGCTTCCATGGGAACCACGGTCCTACCGGTGCTCGGTCGGCCGGGAATCTTCCGACGAGGGTCGATGCGAGTACGGCCGTAGCCATAGGCTCCCGCGTAGAACGGATGGCGCAACATGCCGTAGATCGTATCCAGTTGCGGCTTCCTCCATTCAAGTTGCCCGCGGTTGGGACCATAATGCGGACGCACCGGAATCCGAATGCCGAGCCCGACGAGATAGCGCACGAGTTGTCGCACACTGCCCAACTCCTCAAACTTCTCGAAGATCATACTCACTACGGAGCGAACCTGTTCATCAGGGTCAATGTCCACTTCGCCCGAAGACCGACGGACATAACCGATCGGCACCAGGCTGAATAGCTCTCCGCGCTCGGCTTTGTTGCGCCGTCCATGGTCCATCCGGGCGCGAATGATATGCAGTTCCGCTTCACTCATTGTTCCCTTCAGGCCCAGCAGGAGTCGGTCGTTGAAATCGCAAGGATCGTACAATCCGTCCTGATCTGCCAGCAAGGCCCGAAACACTCCACACAGTTCCAGCAGGTGGTGCCAGTCCTTGCACGATCGGGCCAGCCGACTCATTTCAATGCCCAACACCAACCCGACGTGGTTCAATGCGACTTCGGCCAATAGACGTTGAAAGCCCGCACGGTGGACCGCAGTGCTACCTGTCTGTCCCAGATCGTCGTCGATAACCACGACGCGGTCCTTCCGCCACCCCAGTTCCACGGCACGATGGACCAGATGGTACTGCAACTCGGTGGATTCCCGGTTTTCGAGCACCTGCCGTGGCGTGGATTGACGCACATAGACCATCGCCAGACGTTCGAGATGATGGCTTTGAAGCTTTGACCACCCATAGAGGGCGGCGCAAGCCGGAGTCGGTGCCAACGGCACGGCTTCAATGGTGTTCATGCCGGGCCTCCCTGGTGTTTGAGGCCCGCAGGGCTTGCGCCACCATCCGGCTCAACGCCGTCAGCGCCCCGCGCTGATTTGCCGATGGAATGACCGCCCAGAGACGCGCCACCTGAATCCGCTGTGGTGTGCGCGGGGGGGGAACTGCTCATCCTTGCATGAGGACATGGGGCACCTCCTTGGACCACGGGCTGTTGCCGACACTGACACCAACGCGTCAGGCCCAACAACGCCGAAACCCCTATTATGGGCGGCACCTCTCTTTTCCGACAATATGATTTCTTCTGGGTATTCTGTTTGGGATGCAACTGAGGTGACCGAGTTCACCCGCAAGCACACCGGCCGCGTCCACGATGCCCTTACCCAGATCCGCGTCGCCGTCGAGACCCTGGTTAAGCGGCGCGACGAGCGGAGAGACCGCTTCGCCAAGGTGGTGGCCAAGGCGATGGAGACCACCTACGGCACCAGCGCCGAGGAAACCGAAAAGCTGCTCTCCAAGGCAGGCTTTACCAGGTCCTTGACGGCCCGGGCACTGCAAATTGCTGCTGAAAAGGGCCGATTCACCGTATGGTCCCTGGTCGACGCGATGACGCAGCTTGCCCGCGACTTGCAGTATGCCGGTTCCCGCACCGAGGCCGAAGAGAAGGCATCTGCGCTCCTCTCCCTGGTCGCGACCTGATCCGTGTTCCGACGGAGACGACCAGTATGACCGGCTACTACATTCGGTGTCCCTTCTGCGGTGCGCGGGTCGATCTGCCGGATGACGAACCAGACGACCTTTTCAAGGTCGTCGGCTGTCCGGAGTGCGACCGCACGTTCGACTACGACTCCAGGGACGTTCAGAAGATCCCCGACGCCGGGCACCGGTAATCGAACGTCGCGGCTTAGGGCGAGGCCAGTGCGAGTGCCAGTGCATCCATCCCTAGCCGTTGTGTCCCATTTGTTCCCCCGCCGACATCGCGATCGGCGGCTTTTCTTATCGCGGGAGCCACCGCGATCTGCCAGTGGAAAGGCACACGCTTGTCAGCCATGACACCGCGGGCAGACCAACGGCGCAGCGCGAAGGCACTTGACAGAATTTCACTTATCGTTCTACAGTTCCCTTGCTGTTCTTTTCGCGGTATCCGCAAATCTCCCTTAACTTTACGAAAGGAGCCAACAGTGGCCAAATCATCATCTTCTCCACAAACAGCCAAGCGTCCCGA
>JAJYGU010000028.1 GCA_021784975.1 Planctomycetota bacterium | reverse complement strand
TGCGGCTATGCCGGTTATGACCTCGAGACGGTCCGTTTCACCGATTCGAGCGTAGGCCCACCCCGTCAGGATAGCACCGGGATACTTAGTGGAAAGCTGTTCGGCAGCGCCCACCCCAGTGCCTGCAACATGGCCTTCTGCGACGGCTCGGTCCATTCGATCAGCTACGGGATTTCACCCGCGATCCACGACCGGCTTGGCAACCGTAATGACGGCGTTACAATTGACATGTCGCTGGTGAGCCCGTGAGGGCTCTGATGGGCGCGCCGTAGGGTGTCCGGTCCCTTTGCTACGGAGACCATGAAACGGAAAGCTTATATCCGTTCTGACAAACTTTATTACGCGGAGGAGAAGACCCCATGGTGCAACACGCCTCAGATTACGCTGTGCCAGAGTCGAATCGGCGGCATCCGACCCGGCGCGACTTCCTGAAGGCCTCCACCGTGGCGGCGGCCGGAGCCGCCGGCTTGGCCCGTGTATCACTCGCCCGGACCGCCCACGCTGCCGGCAGCGACATCATCAAAATCGGCATGGTCGGCTGTGGTAGCCGCTGCCCCGGCGCGGCCGTCAACGCGATGAACGTCGATAAGGGCGTCCGCCTGGTCGCCATGACCGATATCTTTGCCGATCGGGTGAAGAATCGGCGCGAGTGGCTCAGGAAGGCGAAGCCGGCGCAGGTTGCCGTCCATGACGACCATTGCTTCTCGGGCCTCGAGGGCTACAAGCACGTCCTCGAGTGCGTCGACGTGGTCTTGATTGCCTGCGCGGCGAAGTACCACCCGGTCTATCTGCAGGCGGCAGTGGAGGCCGGCAAACACGTCTTCGTGGAAAAGCCGCACGCTATCGATCCGCCCGGCGTGCGCCAGGTCACGGCCGCTTGCGAACTGGCCAAAAAGAAGAGGCTGAGCGTCATGTCGGGACTCCACAGCCGGCACCACCCCGGATATCGGGAAACGGTAAAACGGGTGCATGACGGGGCCATCGGCGAGATCGTGGCCGTCGAGGAGAATTTTTTGCGCGGGCCGTACGGACTCTACTACCGGCAGCCGAAGCAGACCGAGGTCGAGTATCAATTCAGCAACCAATATCACTTCGCCTGGCTGTGCGGCGACGACGTCGCCCAATCGCTGGTGCATAACGTAGACCGCGCCACCTGGGTCATGCACGAACAGCCGCCGGTGAAGGCGCACGGCATGGGCGGCCGTTCCGCCTCGTTCGGAGAGGTTTACGGCAACGTCTTCGACCATCATGGCGTGGTCTATCAATATGCCAACGGCGTGCGGATGTACGCCTTCTGCCGCACCGAAAACGGCTGTTACAACGATAGCGACAGCATCCTCTTAGGCAGCAAGGGCCGCTGCAACCTGACACATTGCATCATCGAAGGTGCAACCAAGTGGAGGTACCATCCGCACAAAGGCGCCAATGAAAACCCCTACGATCTCGAACACGCCGCCCTGTTCTCGGCCATTCGCTCGGGCAATCCGATCAACTGCGGCGACTATATGGCCCGAAGCACGCTGGTGGCCATTTTGGGTCAACTGACCTGCTACGACGGCCGGGAACTGACCTGGGAGCAGGTGGCCAAGTCGGACTTCGTGTTCACTCCCCGAGTCGAGGATGTTCGCTTGGACACGGAACCGCCGGTGAGGCCGGATGCCAAGGGCTGGTATCCGGTGCCCATGCCGGGCATGCAGCCGCTGAAGATCTGACCTCCGCGCGCCGGACTGAGAGCGTACCAAAAGGGATCAGGGACCAGGGATCAGGGACCAGGGAGACGCAAAAGGGGACTGGCTCCGTCGTCTTTTTCATGGTGACGCAGCGAGGACGGGTTGGGGCGACGGTGCCTGTCCCCTTTGGTACACAGGAGAACCGTCATGCTCCACATCGGGATGCACGCCGACAACTGGCGGGCCACCAGCGGCAGCTTTACCGCCGCCATCGAAACGGCCGTCAAATACCATCTCTCGCACGTCGAGTTCGGGGTGATCCACGGGCAGTACTTTGTCAACGGGCTCGGCTACGAACCGTCGGTCTCGCTGCAATCGAATCCCCGAGCGCTGCGGCGATACCTGGACGGCAAAGGACTCCAGGTCTCGCAAATTGACGCCGCCTACCCCATGATGGGTCCGGACGGCTCGACCTTCGGCGTTCAGTACGTGCAGCAGGCCATCCGTTTCGCGGCCGAGATCGGCTGCCCGATCGTCGACACCACCGACGGGGCCTTCAAAATCGAAGGCTATAGCGACGAAGAAGTCTTCCGGATCGCTTGCCAGAACTATCGCCAATGCCTGGCATGGGCGAAGGACTACCAGGTCGTTCTCGATGTCGAAACCCACGGTCCTTACACTACCAACGGCGACTTCCTCGAACGGCTCTTTACCCATTTTGACTCGGAACTGCTGCGATTGAACCTCGACACGGGCAACACCTTTATTTCAGGGCACGATCCGTTGGAGTTCGTGAAACGGTTCCGCAAATACCTGGCCCACGTGCATGTCAAGGACGTCAGCCCGGCCTTGGCGGCGGCGGTCCTGGGCCACGAAACCGGCATCGGCTGCAGCGAGGTGCCGGTGGGCGGCGGGGTGAATGCCGAGAACATCAAGAAGTGCATCGCTTACCTCAGGGAGACAGGCTGGGACGGCGTGCTCTCCATCGAATGCACCGGAACCGACGAGTTCATCCGCAAGAGCGTGGAGTTCTTGCGGGTAATTGTCTGAACTATGGTGGGGGCTGTCCCGATTTTCGCGGCGCCAGCGGCATTCCCCTGCAAACGTATGTGGCCGCCGCGAAAATGGGACTGTCCCCCTTGGCTGCCTTACGATCATGAACGCCACTCTCATTACTTTATGTCTTGCCGCCACCGCTGCTTCTCCCCATGCGCCTCCGCCCAAGCCGATTCGCGTGCTGATTGCGACCGGCGTAGATTACGTCGGGCATCACTGGAAGCAAACTGCTCCCGCCTTGCAGAGAGTTCTTGAGCAGGACAAGCGGATCGAGGCACGCATCGTCGAAGATCCGGAGTTCCTCGCCTCGCCGGTCGTTTCCGACTACGACGTTATCTTCCTGCACTTCAAGAACTACCAACCGTTGGCCCGCGAGGCGCAGATTCGCGAGAACTTGGTGAAGCTTGTTAAACAGGGGAAGGGTCTCGTGCTGATCCACTTTGCCTGCGGAGCCTTTGAGGATTGGCCCGAGTTTGTTGATCTTGCCGGAAGAGTCTGGGACCGTAAGAACACCCATGATCCCCGCGGACCGTTCCGGGTCAAGATCGTTGCGAAGCACCATCCCATCACCCGCGGCATGTCCGACTTTCAGGCCGACGACGAGCTCTACACGTGTTTGACGGGCCAGCGGCCGGTGGAAATCTTGGCCACGGCCCGCTCGAAGATCTTGAAGAAGGACTATCCCATGGCCTTCGTCTTTGCCTACGGCAAGGGCCGCGTATTTCAAACGCCGTTGGGTCACGATGTCCGCGCGATCGAGATGCCGGGCATGGTCGCGCTATTGCAGCGCGGCTGTCTGTGGGCGGCCGGACGCGAGCCGTAACGGCGCTCAGCGAAAAAAATTCTGGGCGAAATGTCCGTCTGCGAAAAAAAATTTTTGCGAGAGGTTCTTCTTCGCTCCGGTGGTTGCCTGTCGCCGATTGGCGGCGTTCGTCGTCGGGTTGCGAGTGGGGCCACTCGCGCGACGGCGGAGGCCCCACAGTCTCTTGGCGTGTTTCCGACGGCGTGCCGCTGCGACGCAACGGCGAAGCGTGCAACGTCGGTCAGTCGTGCTCGACGGCGCTTCGGCGCTGCGTTCTTCACCGACGGCATCGACGCGATGATGACTGTGCGCTGCCCGTGGTCTCCGCTGGGAACGATAGATCGCATCCGCCGGAGATTCGACTCGCACAACGTGTCAGACGCGATCCGGCTGCCATCAGCATCTGTCTCCTAACTCGTTGACAGTCAATAGGTTGCATCTACGCATTTAGGCAGTGGCCCATCGGCGGTGAATCGCGATTTTTCAACCGCGGAGCGAGAGTTTTCCGGTCTCGCGCCGCTGCCCATCGACTCCGTTACCATGCCGATTGTTTCAGGCCGGGCGTCACACGTTGAGAGGTTATCACGGCGCTTGCGATGCGCGGGTGCGCGGAGCCGCGCCGCGCCAACAACGTTGTCGTCGCGTGCCCGCCTTGCATGCCATCGAGTGCGCGAATGCTCTCCGCGGCAGTCAATCGCGGCGCATCGAAGTACACTTGCTCGACGTGTCGATGGCGCGTGGTTCGCTTCGTCGCGCATGCCCGCGCCGCGCGAGCGCAGAAATTTTTTTCCTCTTCGCGCGGAATTGTACTTGCAAAAATTTAAGAAAGCATTACTATCATACACAGTTGCGAACAGCGATCCTTGCTGAAGGAGAGAGTTTCGCAGAAGGAGAGAAACGAACGACGGCTTGTTTGGGCGCTTGGCGCGTCGCTGACAGGAGGTCGGAAAGTTCGTTGTCTTGTTTCGGTGGCGAGATGCCTGACGCCCTGCGGCCCCAGCCCGCCTGACGAACAGGAACCGCCCCAATGCTTGTTAGGAGGACGTGTGGTGGCCAAGAAGAAGGCAGCCAAGAAGGTCGCGAAGAAAGCGGCTAAGAAGAAGGTAGCCAAGAAGGCCAGGAAGGCCAAGAAGTAGTTCGCTACTTCGTCTTTGCGATCCGGCTCCGACGAGAAAGAAGCGCCCGGCACGGCTGACCGGGCGTTTCTATTTTCTTGGAGCGCGGGCGTCTCGCCCGCTTTTCCCACGGCGGGCGGGACGCCCGCGCTCCAAGACATATTCAAGTTGTTGTGACGCGGCGCCTTGGCGCAGCGTCGCCTCCGACATAGCATGACAGCCATGGAATACCTTCTGCCCATCGTGATGCTCTTGCTCGGCCTTGCTCTGGGAGCGGGGGCCGTCTGGCTGCTCCTGCGGACAAAGCGGCTCGCGGAATACCAGCGCGGCCGCCAGGAGGCCGCCGCCGAAACCGCCGCCCTCGGCGAACGCCTGGTCGCTCGCGAGGAGACCATCGAGGAATTGCGTAATCGACTTAGCGAGAAAGAAGCTGCCCGGGCCGAACTGCAAGCCCAAGTAACCCAACTCAGCGCCAAAGTGGCCGATCTGAGCCGGGCGGTCGCCGCGGAACAAAAGCAGTCGCAAGAGAAGCTGTCGCTGTTGGACGCGGCCCGGCGTCAACTGGCCGACGCCTTCAAGGCCCTGGCTGCCGACGCCTTGAAGAGCAACTCCACCTCTTTCCTGGAGCTCGCCAAGACGCACCTGGAGAAGTTTCAGGAGTCGGCCAAGGGCGACCTCGAAAAACGGCAGAACGCCATCGGCGAACTGGTCAAGCCGGTCGCCGAATCGCTCTCGAAAGTCGATGCCAAGTTGCTGGAGATCGAGAAGCACCGGATTGAGGCCTACTCGGGTCTGACCGAGCAAGTCAAAGCCCTCTCCGAGACGCAAAAGGAGCTGCGCGGCGAGACCGCCAACCTGGTGAAGGCCCTCCGCCGCCCGCAGGCCCGCGGCCGCTGGGGCGAAATCCAGCTCCGCCGCGTGGTGGAAATGGCCGGCATGTTGGAACACTGTGACTTCTTCGAGCAGCAATCCACTGAAAGCGAAAACGGCCGGCTCCGCCCCGATCTGATCGTTCGCCTGCCGGGGCAGCGGACGATCGTAGTCGACTCGAAGGCGCCGTTGGATGCCTACCTTGACGCCCTCGAAGCCCCGGATGAAGAGACGCGGGCAGCCAAGCTCAAAGAGCATGCCCGGCAGGTCCGCACCCACATCTTGTCGCTAGGAAAGAAATCCTATTTTGACCAGTTTGAACAGACGCCTGACTTTGTCGTGCTCTTTCTGCCGGGCGAGGTCTTTTACATGGCGGCCTTGGAGCACGACCCGGGCTTGATCGAGGCGGGCGTGAACGAGCGGGTGCTGGTCACCGCCCCGACTTCGTTGATCGCTCTCCTGCGGGCCGCCGCCTACGGCTGGCGCGAGGAACAGTTGGCCGAGAACGCCCGCGCCATCAGCGATTTGGGCAAGGACCTCTACAAACGGCTGGCCGACGTGGCCGGGCATGTTCAGAAGCTCGGCAAGGCGATCGAAAACGTGGTGAAGACCTACAACACCGCCGTCGGCTCGTTGGAGGCGCGGGTCCTGCCCGGAGCGCGGCGGTTCAAGGATCTAGGAGCCAACGTGGCCGGGGTGATCGTGGCCGAGTCGGCGCCGATCGAAGCCGCGGCCCGGTCTCTGCAGGCGCCGGAACTCCTCGGCCCGCCCGATGGGGGCGGCACCGACGCGGACATTGACGACCCTCGCTAAGAGGGATACGATTGCGTCATGGTTGGCGCGATCGGCACTTTCGAGGAGGCTGCCCGGTCATCCTGACGGGCACCGACGCGAACGCGTTGGTCGGCGAAGGATCTCACCCGTGCGCAGATTCTTCGCTTTGCTCAGAATGACAACTCTCGGTTCGCGTGGTCCCTATTTTCCAAGGAGATTGCCATGGCTCGACGACTTGCTATTACCGCCTTGCTGATGAGCTGCGCGCTGGTTTGGGCCGTGTCGCCCGCACGGGCGGCGGAAGACATTTTGAAACTGGTGCCGGACTCTGCGCTGGGTTTCGTGGTGGTGAACCGGCCGGGCAACCTCGACGCCAAGCTCCAGTCGTTGGCGCGCGAGCTGCAGCTTCCGCCGCTGAGCGCCTTGGCGATCCTCAAGCAGCGATTCAAGATCCAGGAAGGGTTCGACGAGCACGGGACGGTGGGGCTGATCGTCTTGCCACCTGGCCTGAACGTGCTACCGAAGGAAAACGGATTCATGATGCCGATGCCGCCGGGAATCCTTTTAATCTCAGTTACCGATTACGGCAAGTTTTTCAAGCCGTTTCAATTGGGGAAGCCCGATGGACAAGGGGTAGCGGAATTCGGGGTTTATGGCAATCGGGTCCAGTTCTACACGCGGAACATTGGCGGCTATGCTGCCATTGCCGATGGCGAGCAGCGCGACGTGTTGCTCAATCTGAAGATCGCCAAGAAGCCGGCGGCTGTCTTGGCCCCGTGGGGGAAGTGGCTGGCCGGTAAGGACGTCGCTGCGGTGATCTTGCACCCCGGTCTGAAGCTCATGGCGACCAAAGGACACGAAGGACTCCACAACATGCAGCGGATCTTCGAGGCCCAGGGCGGCGAGAATGCCAAGATGACGACGGTTGCCTTCGATATCTACGGCCACCTGTTGCAGTCTGCAGAGAAGGAACTGGCGACGGCGGGAATCGCCCTGCAGTTGGACAAGCAGAACGTGCTCCGGCTCACCAAACGGTTGCTGCTGGTCCCGGACGGCCAACTCGCCAAGTTGGTAGCCGAGTGGCATCCGCCGACGCAGAAACTGCTAACTGATCTGCCCAACGAACCGTTCGTAGCGGCCGGCGGCGGCGCGCTGAGCGACGGGATGTACGAGCAACTCACGAAGCTCGCCTTCAACATGATGAAGCAGATGCGCGAGGTCTATGGACTGAGCGAGGAACAGATCAAAAAGCTGGTGAAGACGCAGTATCAAATCCAGGCGATGAAAGGTACCCGCTCTATATCAATGCTGTTTGGCGTGCCCAAGAGCGGCCAGCCGATGTTCTCGCATACGGTCATGGTGATGCGGGTAAAGGATGCGCAAGCCTACCTGAAGGACTATGGCCAGTCGATTGCCAAATACAACGAGATCGTCAAAGCGGCCAAGAGCCCCATGCTGCCGGCCATCGCAGCAAAACCCGCTAAGCTGGACGATACGCCCGCCTTTCAGGTCACGATCACCATGCCTCAGGCGGCCTCTCAGCCGCCGCATGCCGCCAAGGCGATCGAGGCCATGTACGGGCCGGGCGGGAAACTGGTTGGATGGCTTGTGCCGGCCAACCAGGAGACGGTCGTCTTCGGCTATGTCGACAAGAGCCACGTGCAAGAGACCATCGAGTCCATCCGCAAAGGCAAACCGGGCCTGGCCGGCAATGCCGGCGTGGCGAAGACGGCCGCCTTGCTCCCTTCACATGCGGTGATGGTTGCCGATGTGAGCCCCGCGGGCGTTATTGCCTTCGTAACGCGGATGGCCGCGGTGGTGGTTCCGCCCGAGGTCGGACTGCATCTGAAG